>JBNGDP010000018.1:0-42686 GCA_049975345.1 Oceanipulchritudo sp.
TCGCTGGCGCCCTGCTTCGCTGCGCTTCGCAGGGCACAGCTCGCGTCGCACCACAGCTTTTAACGCTCGCGTAGAAAATCAAATTACTTGAACGAGACCCAGCAAAAGAACAGAATACTAGAATGAAAACCAATTTTACATATTGGCAGGAGCCAGACGGAACGTATCTCGGATACCTGAACGATTTCCCAGAGCATTGGACACAAGGCATCGATCTAGAGGATCTTAAGGAAAATTTGATCGATCTGTACAAAACCTTCACGACTGAAAAAATCCCTGGAATCAAAAAAGTTGAAGAGTTGGAAATCGCGTGAAAAGAAGAGATCTGATTTCCAGGCTGGAGAAAGAAGGCTGTGAATTACTGCGACATGGCGGACGCCATGACATCTACCACAATCCCAAGAGTGGGAATTCCCAACCGGTTCCTCGGCATCGTGAGATCAATGAAAGACTCGCGAAGAGGATCATAAAAGAATTGATCGGATAATCGGGAACCAATCGCCGGTGTTGACGCCACTCGCTCGCGCTCGTAGCGCACCACAGCTCTAACGTTGGGCAGAAATCAGTTGACACAGCAGCAGACCTGTACAGGATAGCGTACAAATGAAAGCAATTACCTATACTTCAGCCCGGGAAAATTTGGCCGCTACGATGGACAAAGTCTGTGAGGATCGCGATCCAGTAATTATTACTCGGAAAAGGGAGCAGGCCGTAGTAATGATGTCTCTGGAAGAGTTTGAAGCCCTTGAAGAGACAGCATATCTGCTTAAAAGTCCAGCGAATGCCAGGCGACTTCTTGAGTCGATACATCAACTTGAACAGGGCGGGGGTCGCGCGAAAGAGTTAATCGAGGAATGAAAAAAGTATTCTCGGATGGCGCATGGGAAGAGTACTTGTACTGGCAGAAGTACGATAAGAAAATTTTGAACAGAGTTAATGACCTGATAAAGGACATAGAGAGAAACCATTATCAGGGAATAGGAAAGCCGGAACCACTGAAGCATGGTCTTTCAGGATATTGGTCAAGGAGAATTAATTCAGAGCACAGGATTGTATATAAGATCGAGAATGATTCCATCCAGATCGCTCAGGTCAGGTATCACTATTAAGCCCAACCAGAAGTCGCTGGTGGTGACGCCGTTCGCTGGCTCTGTTTCGCTCTTCGAGCTTCGAGGGACAGGCCCTCGCGTCTCCCCACAGTTTTGGCGTCATTGCAAAAAACGAAGGAGAGAAAAAGATTGAATCAGGAGCATTTCCAGCAAGTCTACCGTAAAACGGATGGAATCGATAGCGCCACATTCCGGTCGGGCGTGGAAAAGGGTGCCTGCCCTGTTTTTCCTGGGCCTTTTGCATTCCACATTCGTGCCTGGTCATGGGGAAGCCGATTATGACCTCTGGGCCATCCTCGAAAATGGACTAGGTTTTGAAAATGAGACTCGAATGATTCAAGCGGGAGAGGAGTTTCTGGAAACCGTGGAGGCGGAGACCATATTTTCCTATAATCATGGAAGTGCATCCTTTGCCAGAAGCGGGAAACTGGAGTATTCGATCGATGGGAATTCCTTCAATTTGAGTGTCCTGAAAGTCGAGAGATACAGCCACAGTTATTCCAATTCCTCGCATGCCATCACCATTGTGAATTTCTCCAACAGCTCCATCACCGTCCCAAACGGCGGTGAATTCCGGCAAAGTGATTTTGAATTAACAGCCGCTTCGATCGAGGGTAATCGGTACCGTTTTGGAACCCTTACCGTGGACGCGACCTTCAGTGGTCAGGAAGGGATTTATTGGAATTCCAGATTTGGCTGGTTTTTCGAGGAACGGACGTCTTTCCCCGGCTGGTATATCAATCCGACTTACTTGTTTCTCCTGCCCAGTGATCCTTGAAAAAGGAAAGGAAAGCCAGCCTCATGGACAACTACCAACTCCTGATGGATCTTCACAAGCAAGCCGACCGGCAAGGTCCTGGTGGAGACGCTGAGACGGAACTGGCGCTTCAGCTTGCCGGGATCGGGCGGGCCGCACCAGTGAAGGTCGCAGACATCGGCTGTGGAACGGGGGCATCCACCCTCCTGCTGGCCAGGCTCCTGAATGCCCGGATCACGGCCGTGGACTTTTCCGAGGACTTTTTGGAAGTCTTAAAGGAAAGAGCCCGATCCGCAGGGGTGCTGGAGAGGATCACAACCCTTGCCTGCTCGATGGACGACCTCCCATTCGCCGAAGAGGAATTTGATCTCATCTGGTCGGAGGGGGCGATCTACAACATCGGGTTTGAAAAGGGCGCAGCGGACTGGCGGCCTTACCTGAGAACGGGCGGCCTGCTGGTTGCCTCCGAAATCACATGGCTGACGCACTCCCGGCCGGAGGAACTCCAGGAACACTGGGACGGGGAATATCCCGGAATCGACCTGGCATCGGCCAAGATCGGGGTTCTCGAGAAGCACGGTTATTCGCCGGTCGGCTATTTCGTGTTGCCGGAGCATTGCTGGCTGGATGCGTATTACCGTCCGATGGAGGCCCGGTTCGAGGACTTCCTGAACCGCAACGGGAACACCGAAGAGGCCCGTGCGGTCGTGGCCGCGGAGCGGAAGGAAATCGAGCTCTACCGGAAATACAAAGCCCACTACAGCTATGGCATGTATGTCGCGAAAAAACTGTAGCTACTCGTAGCGGAGGGCCTCGACCGGCTTGAGCCGGGCGGCGCGCAGGGCGGGGAAGAAACCGAAGGAGATCCCGATCGCGGTGCAGACCGCGAGGGCGACCCCGATCCACAGCCAGGGGATGATCATCGGGACCCGCATCTGGGCGGCCACGAGATTCCCCACCACCCAACCGAGGACGATCCCGGCCAGGCCGCCGAGGAGGGAGAGGGCCACCGCTTCCAGGAGAAACTGGAGAAGAATGTCCTGTCTCCGGGCGCCGATGGATTTACGCAGTCCGATCTCACGCGTCCGCTCGGTGACGCTTACGAGCATGATGTTCATGATCCCGACCCCGGCGCAGAGGAGGGCGATGGCGCTGATCAGCAGTCCTCCGGTCCCGATGACGCGGGCGATCTTCGCGAAGGCCTCCTGCAGGGAGTCGTTGGAATAGATTTCGAAATCATTCTCCTCCCCCGGTTTCAGCCCGCGGACCTGCCGGAAGATCCCGATGGCGGTGTCCTGGGTCGGTTCCATCGCCGTGGCCGAGGGGGCCATCACGGAAATATCCATGCTGCGACGCCAGTTCCAGTTGTTGGCGACAAAGCGGGTCACGGGAATGAGCACGATGTTGTCCATGCTGTTGCCAAACAACTTCCCTCGCTGCTTGAGGACCCCGACCACCGTGTACCGGTTGTCGTCGGCCACGACGGTTCGCCCGATCGGGTTTTGGTTGGGAAACAGCTCCTGCTCGATATCGTGGCCGAGGACGATCACCGGCCGGTTGAACTCAAGGTCGGTGGCGGAGAGGTTCCTGCCGTAGGCGATCTCGTACTTGTTGGTGAGGAGAAAGTTCTCGTTGGTGCCGAAAATCGCGTTGTTGGGCGAGGTTTTCCGGTCCTCGAAGCGGACCCGCTCGCCGTGATCGACGGCATACACGGTGACGGGGAGCCCCTCCTGTTCCATTCTCCGGGCGAACTCCATCGCCTGACGGGGCATGATGTTGGGGCGGCGCCACCAGTCGGCGCGCCCCCCTTCCATGCGGATGGCGGGGAACTTGGAGATCTCGAAGACGTTGGCGGCGAAGATGCTCAGGCCGGTGTCGATACTCTGCCGGATCGCGGAGAGGGCGGTCATGACCCCGACCACCGAGAACACTCCGATGGTGATGCCGAGGATGGTCAGCCCGGAGCGGAGCTTGTTGGCCCCGAGAGCCCGCGCGGATAGGTCGAGAAGGTCGGTTGCCTGCAGTTTCATGGGAGGATCCGTATCGATTTACTCATGACGCAGTGCATTGGCCGGATCGAGGCGGGCGGCCTGCCATGCCGGGGCGAGGCCGGAAAGGATCCCGGTGGCAACCGACAGGAGGACGGCGATCAGGACAAGGTCGGTTGAGAAGGTGAATGGGAAGTTCGGGGCGGCGCTGGAAATCGCGATCTTCAGGCCGTAGGCCACGCCGAGACCGATGACACCCCCGAGAAGGCAGATGAAGACCGCCTCAATCAGGAACTGCAGCAGGATGGCCTGGCGCCGGGCCCCGATGGCGCGGCGCGTGCCGATTTCCCGGGTACGCTCCTTCACGCTGACGAAGGTGATGTTCATGATCCCGATTGCGCCGACAAACAGGGCCAGACCGGTGATGAAGAACCCCGCCAGGGCCAGGCTGGATTTCACCGGCCCGAGCTGTTCCTCCAGCGCCTCCGAACGATTGATTTCAAAATCATTCTCCTCCTCGGGAAGCAGCCCGCGGATACGCCGGTAGAGGCCCGTCAATTCATCGACGGCAAGATCCATGTCCGCGCCCGGGGCGACCTGCACCCGGATGTTGTTGTGGCGGTCCCATCTGTAGATCCGGAGCAGCGCGGGCAGGGGAATGATGGCCTGCTTGTCGAAACTCTGCAGGCCGAGGAAGGAACCCTGTCGATCAACGACACCAATCACCGTGAACTTGAGCCCCTCGATGGAGACCTTCTCACCGATGGCCTTTTCCAGGCCCTCCGGGAAGAGCGTGTCGGCGACGTCGTAGCCGAGAAGGGCGACGTTCTGTCGGCTCATTTCCTCCGAGTAGGTGAAGAAGCGCCCCTCACGGATGTCCGCGGTATTGATCATGCCGAAATCAGCGGAAGTGCCGTTGATGTAGATATCCGGCGCGCTGCGGTCCCCGCGCTTGACGTTGAAGAATCCGACCTTCGAGGGGACGGCCACGCGCAGCCGGCTGCCGGGATTGCGGTTGATCCATTCATTGATGCGCTCGGAATCCTGAAGGTCGATGTCCGGCCGGTTCCGGTACTTGTACCATTCGTCGCCGACATCCTTCCACGGCCATTTCTCGACATAGAGCAGGTCCCGTCCCAGCATGCCCAGGCTGTTGTCGAACCCCTTGTCGATCCCCTTGATGGCGGTGCCCATGAGCGTCACGGCGACGATACCGATGATCACCCCGAGGGCCGTCAGCAGCGAGCGCACCTTGTGCGAGAGCAACTGCTCGACGGCGATCCGGAACGCCTCGATCCATTCACTGATCCACCTTGCGAGGTTCATGGGCTTGCGTGATGGGCGTTTCTCCCGATGGGCAGGTCTGATTCAATCAATCCATCCTTGAGGCGGACGCAGCGTCGCGCATGGCTTGCGATGTTATCCTCGTGGGTGACGACGAGGAGGCTGTGTCCCTGCCGGTAGAGGTCCTCGAAGAGGGCCATGATTTCCTGCCCGGTGTGAGAATCGAGGTTGCCCGTCGGCTCGTCGGCCAGGAGGATGGAGGGCTCGTTGACGAGGGCCCGGGCGATGGCGACGCGCTGGCGCTGTCCTCCGGAGAGCTCGTTCGGCTGGTGCATCCTGCGTTCCTTGAGCCCCACCTTCTCAAGGGCGATGGAGGCCCGGCGGAGGCGCTCCTCCTTCCGCAGGCCCGAATACACCAGGGGCAGTTCCACGTTGCGGAGGATGGTGGTGCGGGGAAGCAGGTTGAAGCTCTGGAAGATGAAACCGATCTGCCGGTTCCGGATCCGGGCGAGGGCGTCGTCGTCCATCTCGTCGACCGGTTCGCCGGCCAGGTGATAGGTTCCGCTGGTCGGCGTGTCCAGGCACCCGATGATGTTCATCAGGGTGGATTTCCCGCTGCCCGACGGACCCATGATGGCAACGTATTCATTTTTCCCGACATCGAGGTTGATGCCGTCAAGGGCCTTGACCTGGGTCTTCCCCAGGTCGTACACCTTGCGCAGGCCGCGGATCGTGATGACGGGTTCCATCGCTTCCGGGAGGGTTCAGGATTCCCGTTCCTTTCCGTCCTTGTCCTTCTTGCGCCTCGAGACTTCGCTGCCGTCCTTCAGCTCCCTGGTGAGGGCGCGGTAACTTCCGGTGATGATCTCATCGCCCTCCTCGAGACCGGACCTGATCTCGATATAGTCGCGGTCGGCGATACCGGTCTCCACCTTCCGCAGGCGGGCCTTATCCCCGTCGACGACGAAAACGACGCGTACCCGGTTGTCCTCGGTGCGGCGGCGGAATCCGTTTTCGCGGTCTTCATCCCTTTCATCACCTTCGGCAGACTCCCCGTTTTCCTCGTTATTGTTCCCTTCCACCTCGCGTTTCGGGCGGACCACGACGCTGCCGATCGGTACCATGACCACGCCGGTCACAGTGTCGGTCTCGATATCCGCGGTGGCGGTCATGCCCGGACGGAGCCGGTCTCCGGGATCGTCAAGCTTGATGCGCACCTCGAAGGTGGTCAGTTCTTCCTGGCTGCGCTGGTTGGTGGTGATCGCGGAGTTGGCGATTTCGGTGACGGTTCCGGTGAAGGTTTCCTTTGGCAGGGCGTCAATCTCAATGGAGGCGAAGTCGCCGATGGCGACAGTGACGATGTCGGCCTCACTGACCTCGACGCGCACCTCCATGGCGCTAAGATCGGCCACCCTCATGATTTCGGTCCCGGCAAACTGGCCGGTCCCGACGACCCGGTCCCCGGTCTCGGAATTGATGACGGTGATGGTTCCGTCGATCGGGGCGTATAGGCTGGCCTTGGCGAGCTGGTTGCTGGCCTCGCGCAGCTGCATTTCCTGGCGGTCGATCTGGTGAAGGGAGGACTCGTAGGCGGCCCTGGTCATTTCGAGCCGGGTGCGGGCCTGGTCCAGTTCATCCTGGGTGACGAATCCCTTGTCAAACAGGTCTTCGGCGCGGCCCAGGTCCAACTCGGCCTGGAGCATCTCGGCGCGGCTGCGGGCGCTGTTGGCCCGTGTTGCCGCAAGGGAGGCCTCCTGCTGCTTCACCTGGGCCTCCAGGGTGTCGGGATTGACGCGCACGAGGAGGTCGCCCTTGCGCACCGAATCCCCGTCCTTGACCGGCAACTCGACAATTTCCCCGGGGACCTCGGAGGAAATGACGACCTCGGTTTCCGGCTGCACCTTTCCGGTGGCGGTGACCAGCGAGGTGATGTCACCCCGTTCCACCTTTTTGACATTGACCTCGATGCCCTTCTTTCCCCCGCTCATGCCGAGCACGGCGACCACCGCGGCAATGCCGAGAAAAACGGCCAGGAATATCCACTTCTTGAGGGATGATTTCTTTTTTACCATGACAATTCGTTCAGGTTGTGGCGCTTGAGCAAAGTACCCGTCAACCGGGCCATGTCGATCTCGGCGGCCAGTTTGTTGAATTTGGAAAGGAGCAGGCGAACCCGCGCCTGGTCGAGTTCGCTTTGCGACTGCAGGACGTCTCGGAAACTGGAAAGACCCTCCTCGTATTTGCTTTTTTCCCGCTCAAAGGTGGCCTCCTGCAGGCTGACGGTGAGGCGGGCCGCCTCCAGGCTCTGGCTCACCGCCTCGAGGTTGCGCCATGTCGCGCGCAAATCGCGGAAGAGGGACTGCTTCAATTCCGCGTAGCGGAGCGTTTCCTGGTCAAACCGCTTGTCCGCGGTGAGAAGGCGGGACCGGTCCGCGCGCCGGTTCCACGGCATGGAGAATTCAAAACCGACCGACCAGGCATGCCCGTCCCCCTCAAAGGCCTTATCGAAAGCCTCATCGGCATACCGGTTGTCGATGCCGGAGTATGCCCCCGTGAAGACCAGGTCGAGATCCGGCTTCAGGGAATTGCGTGCGGCGACCCGGTCCCACTCCCGTTGGGCAATGACCGCATCCTGCGTGGCCAGCATTGGGTCGTTGGCGAGAGCCTGCTCCCAGGCCGTGCCAAAGTCCAGGTCCAGCTCCTCGGTGCCGGGCAGGGGGGCGACCGCATAGGCGGGTTCGGTGCCCGCTCCGTCGAAACCGGGCAGGACCCCCATCAGGGTGAGAAGCTCGTCGAGGGCGTCGCCCAGTTGCCGTTTTGTCTCGATGATTTCCTCCATGCGCCGGGCCTTGGAGGCCTCGGCCTGGAGGACCTCGATGCCGGTGGCGAGGCCCACCCGCTCGCGTTCGCGGGCCTCCTTGAGAAGGGTATCCGCCACTTCCAGGTTGGATTGATTGAGTTTCAACTGTTCCTGCCAGCGTGCGATCGACCAGTATGCCAGTTCGGTCCGGGAAAGGATTTCGAGGAGCTTGTCGCGCAGGCTTTCCCGGGATGCGGTGAGGCCGGCCCGCGCGCTTTCGACACCGGCAAGATTGGCCTTGCGGCCAAAACCGCCCAGGAGGGGCTGGCGCACCGACAGGGCAAGGTCCGCTGTCTGGCTGAGGTTGCCGAATTCATTCAGGTTGGTCCTCGCGTTGTTGTCGCTGCGGTCGAGGTTGGTTTGGGCGGAAATGGTGGTCCCGTAGGCGAGCTGCTTGCGCAGGCCGGCCTGCCAGTTCCGGTTGTCGGAACTCGTCGCCGTGGTCTCGGATACGGGCGTGGGCTGCTCGGTTTGGGAAACCCGGCCCGAGGCGAAGAGTTCCGTGTCAAAGGCAGCTTCTTCCACCGTGACTGCGTAGCGCGCGATTTCCGGATCGATCAAGGCGGCCCGGTAGGTCAGATTGTTTTCCAGGGCCGTCTGGATGGCCTCCTCCAACTCGAGGAGCTCAGCCTCCCCCCGGGCAGGTCCGGACCATCCCGCCACCACGGCCAGGAGAAGGCCTTGGCGAATCGCTGTGCGCAGATGCGGATAGGTTGACTGCTTCCCTTCCATGGCAGTTTGAGTTAAGTGGCATTATTTCCAATTGCAAGGACGGGCGCATTCACCGGAGGGCGGAGCCTTCTATTTCATTTCCTGCAGGCGGATATTGAACCGGTTGAGAATCCGTCCCCGCACGCGATCATATTGCGCGAGGGAGACCAGATAATCGGCAAGGGCGTTGATTTCCCTGATTTCCGCATTGGCGAGGTCCCCCTGAAGCCGGAGCACGACGAAGGTGGAGGAGGTTCCGGCCTGCAGCTTCTTCTCCTCCGCATGGAGGGATTTTTCCGCCAGTTCCCGGGCCGTCCGGGCGGCCTGGATCCGTTCCCAGTCGGCATTGAGACGGGTTGCGGCGTCGTCCAGTTGGAGCCGGATGTCCTGTTCAAGCTGCTGGAGAGTCAATTCGGCCTGGTTTCGGCGGAGGTAGGCCCGCGTCTTTTCGGAGTTCAGGCTCCGGTTCGGGAAAGGCATGCTGAAAACCGCGCCGATGGAGTAGGCGGGATCGCCATCGTCAAGGGTGGCGTCGATACTGTCGCTGAGGTTGTCATCGATGCCGAGGCGGCCCGCGGAGCCCACGATATCCAGCCGGGGAAGGGCGTTGCGCCGGATCTGGCGCAGCTCGAACTGGCGGATGTTCAATCCGGCCCTGGCGGCGAGGTATTCCGGGCGGCTTTGCAGGGCAAGGCCGTAGTCCCGCGCGAGGACCGGTTCGAAATAGTCGGGGTTTTCCGGCGGGATGATTTCCAGCTCCAGTTCCAGAACCGAGCCGCCGTCGTCCCATATGAGGCTCCTGAGGGCGTTGCGCGCCTGCCGGAGAAAGGCGCGTGCGCTGATGACGGAGACCTCCCGCAGCGCCGCCTCGGATTCCGCCTGGACAAGGTCGAGGGGAGCCATGGCCCCGGTTTCCACGCGCTTGCGGTTGTCCTCGAGGAGCTGCAGGGCGAGGTCGCGGTTCCGGGCGGCAATGCGCAGGTTCTCCCGGGCAAAGTACACATTCTGGTAGGCCTCGACCGTGGCCGTCACGATGTCCATCACGCGGGCCCGGAAGGTTTCCCACGCCGCGGTGGAGGATTCGCGGGCGATGCGCACCTCCGAGTAGCTTCCGTCCAGGCCGAAGTCGCGCAGCACCGGCTGGGTGACGACGATGCCCGCGAAGGAGCTGATGTTGTCACCGAAACTTCCGGTGATGGGATCGAAGGGCGTGGTGCGGTCGTTGGTTTCCAGGGCGGCCTCCCACCGCGTTCCCCAGGGGAGCGTGGATCCCACTCCGAAACGGAAGGAGGCGGATTCCTCGTCCACGCTTTCCCCGCTCCATTCCTTCCGCTCGTAATTGTATTCAGAAGTAATGACCGGATCAAACGCCCCTTTCGCCCCGCGCACCGCCTCGCGGGCAATCTCCGGCTCGATCCGCCCGATCCGGATGGAGAAATTGCGTTCAAGGGCCTGGGCGATGGCCTCCTCCACGGAGAGGGTCACCGATTGGGCCCCGCTGGCGGCGCAGGCCGCAAGGCAGGGAATCAGGAGATAACAGCATTTATTATTCATGGCGCAAAGCCTGGGCGGGTTGGATCCGGGCCGCCCGGATGGCCGGGGGAGTGGCGGCCGCAAGGGCGATCAGCAGGACAAATCCGAAGGAGAGCAGGTAGGGGGTGACCTCCTCCGGATCGATCTCATAGAAGAAGATGGCCAGGCTCTCCCGGATTCCCGGTGCCAGGATGACCGGCGAAAGGACAAGCAGGGCGATCAAAAATCCGGTCCCGATCTGCTTGATGGCATGGCTGTAGACCAGCTTGAGGATTCTCCCCCGGGTGGCCCCGAGGGCCTGGCGGATCCCGAACTCCATGATGCGCTGGTTTACGGAAAATGTAATGACTCCATAAATACCAATCGCGCCAAGGAAGGTGGCGAGCGCGCCGAAGGTGGTGAAGATTTCAGAAAAGAACCCGAACTGGGCCAGCATTTCATCGTTGATTTGCCGGGGCGTCCCGGTCCCGTAGAGGGGGAGGTTGTTGTCCATCTTCCGGACCTCCTCCCGGAGAACCGGCAGCAGGGCCCCGGGATCGCCGGACCCGCGAACAAGCACAGTGATGAAGACCGGGGTCGCGGCGGGAACCTGCGGGATGAAAAAGGCGGCCCCGTCCTCGTCCCGTTCCAGGATGCCGGATTCCTGCATGCCCCCCGTCACGCCAATGACCTCCACAAACGGGAGCTCGTCCGTTTCCTGTGCGGGCAGGCCCAGGTCCGGCCGGAAGCGTTTGCCCAGCGGATTGACTCCCGGCCACTCCCTTTCCGCGAAGGCCCGGTTGATGATCGCGCGCCGCGGAACCTCCGCCGTGAAATCCTCCGGAACAAACCTGTCCCCCCGCTGGACGGGCAGCCCCACCGTGTCGAAAAAATCCCCTGAAATCATCTGGAAACGGGCGATTTCCCGTTCCGAATCGTTGGCATAGCTCCGGGCGGGCATCTCGTACTGGCATGCCGGACCGCCAAGGAACTGGTAGCGGTGGGAGGTCGCGGCAAAATCGATCTCCGGCCGGGCGCGCAGGTTTCGCAGCAGGGAATCGAGGAAGTTGGCCCGGTCCCGCGGGTCCGGATACACATCCTCGAAAAGGCCGATCCGGGCAGTCATCACCCGATCTGCGTCGTATTCATAATCCACCGCCATCATGTTGCGGACGCTTTTCACAAACAGGACCACGAGGGTCAGGATGATGGCGGCCACGCTGATTTGGAGGATGACCAGGGCCTTGCCGAAGGCGCCCATGTGGAGGGAGGTCCCTGTACGGTTGTCATCCTTCAGAATCTCGCTCTCCCGCAGGCTGGACGCGCGCGTGGCGGGAACCAGCCCCGAAAGGATTCCCGTCAGGATGGTGACCCCCGCCACGGCCAGGAAAACACGCCAGTCAAGGGAGAAGTCGATCCAGAAGGGCTGGTCCATTCCCGCCATGGTGCGATTGAGGTCCCGCACCGTCCAGATGCTGTAGAGCACCCCGACAACCGCGCCGAGAACCGCCAGGAGGACGCTTTCCGTGAGGAACTGGGAAATGATCCGGTTCCGGGAGGCACCGAGGGCGGAACGGATCGCCACCTCCTTCTGCCGGCGCATCGAGCGGGCCAGGAGAAGATTGGCGACATTGGCGCAGGCGATGAGGAGGATGAGAAAGGTGATCAACAGCATGACCGCGGTCATGGCCACGGTTTCCCCGCCGAGGTATTCATCGAGGAACGGCTGCACCCTGATGTCGCGGAACCCCTCCCGGGTGTCCGGATGCTGCTGTTCGAGAACGCGCGCGACCAGGTTCATGGAAGCCCTTGCCGCTTCCCTGCTGACACCGGGCTTCAACCGCCCCATGACCTCGAGGCTGATCACGTCCGCGCCCCCCCATTCCATTCCCGAGGGATCCTGCTGCTTGAAGAGGGGAATCCAGATCTCCTCGTTCACCGGGAAGGCGAATCCATCCGGCATGACCCCGACGATGGTCACGCTGCGACCGTTGAGCACCGCGGATTTCCCGACAATGTCCGGATCTCCCGCGAAGTCCCCCTGCCATACCTTGCTGGAAAGGACGATGACGTCCGCGGAATCCGGCAGGTCATCCTCCGGCAGCAGGGTTCGTCCAATCCGCGCCTGCGCCCGGAGCAACTGGAAGGCGTTTCCGGAAATGAAGCATCCGTTGTAGCGCTCCACCTTGTCCCCGAAGGTCAGGTTGGCCGTTCCGGAATAATAGCCCGCGAGGCCCTCGAAGGCGTCCTGCCTCCGTTGCCACTCCACGAACTCCGGGATCGGCACCTCCGCGTTGAGGTTTTCCCGCTCGATGTTGATGCGCTCCAGATGCATGATGCGCTCCGGATCGGGGAAGGGAAGGCCTTTGAGGAAGAGGCCGTTGACGACCGAAAGTTGTGTCGTGACCGTCCCGATACCGAGACCAAGGGCGAGAATGGCCACCAGGCTGAAGGCCGGGTTCTTCAACAATTGGCGCAGGCCGAAGCGCAGGTCCCTGGACAGGCTTTCCATCATCTTCGAGCCCTCCTATTCGTATCGCAGGGCCTGGGCCGGATCGACGCGCGCGGCGCGGCGCGCCGGCATGAGGCAGGCCGAGACGGCGACGGCCGAGAAGACGAGGCCGACCAACAGGTAATTGAACGGGTCCTGGGTGGAGACACCGTAGAGGAAATCCCGCATCAGCTGGGAGAAGAAGAAGGCCCCGACAAGACCCACGCTCAAACCGACAATGAACTGCAGCAGCCCGGAACGCATGACGAGCACGAGGATGTTGCGGCCGGTAGCCCCGAGGGCGGAACGGATTCCGAATTCCATGGTACGCTGGTTCACCGAGAAGGACATGATCCCGTAGATTCCGACCGAGGCAAGGAAGACGGCGACAAGTCCGAATATCTTGAAGATACTGGAGATGACCCGGTTGCCGACCGTGTCCTCGCTGATTATGGTTTCGGGAGTGGCCACCGCGTAGAGGGGGAGGTTGGGATCCATCTTGATCACCTCCCGGCGGATGACTTCGGCCAGTTGCATCGGATCGGCCGGTCCCCGGGCGGCGATGGTCATGAAGGAGGCCGTTTCCCGCGGGTGCAGGGGAAGCCAGTAGTGGCGGCCCTCGGCATTGGTTGTGTTTCCAAGGCCCTGGGCGGCCATGTCGGGGGCCACCCCGATAACCGTCAGCCAAGGCATTTCCAGTTCCTCCGGGGGTGTGGTGGCCCGCTCCTGCGGCCAAGGCTCCCTGCGGAAGCGCTTCCCAACGGGGTTCTCCCCCGGAAAAAGCGTTTCGGCCAGCGCCTGGTTGATGACGGCCACGGGAAGGTTTTCCGGGGTGTCCATCTCCGTGAAGGAGCGGCCCGCGGTCAATTCGACCCCGAGTGTATCGAAATATTCAGGACTGATCCGCTCAACCGTGGACATGGGGAGGCTGTCGAACTCCGTCCGGGGGCTCCCGTCGGCACGCACCCTCGTCCAGTCCAGCCCGATGTTGGTCCAGCGGTAGCGGCCGTACAGGGCCACGTTCGAGACCTCCGGGACCGCCTCGACATTGCGCTTCAACTGCGTGAAGAACAGATAACGCTCCTCCGGGGTCGGATAGGAGCCCTCAAACAGGCCCATGCGGGCGGTGAAGACCGAGGCGGTGTCAAAGTGCAGGTCCGTTTCGTTGATGTTCTGGACGCTGCGCATCATCAGGATGGTGAGGATCAGGAGCACGCTGGAGATGGCCACCTGGACCACGACCAGCCCTTTGCTGAAGAGGCCCATGTGAAGGGATGACCCGGTGCGGGTGTCATCCTTGAGGATGTCGGTAACACTGACCCGGGAGGCCTTGACCGCCGGCACGATCCCGGAGATCAGGCCCGCCAGAAGCGTGACCATGGAAACGATGCCGAGGACGCGCCAGTCGAGATCAAAGGTCAGCCAGAAGGGCATCTGCATCATCTGGCCGTATTCCCGGAGGGTGCCGGTGGCCCAGAGGGCGATAAGGGTGCCGCCCGCCGCCCCGAAGATGGAAAGCAGGATGCTCTCGACCAGCAACTGGCCGATGATGGAGAGCCGGGTCGCCCCGAGAGAGCTGCGGATGGCCAGTTCCTTGCTCCGGAGCGTGGAGCGGGCCAGGAGGAGATTGGCGACATTGGCGCAGGCGATGAGCAGGACAAAGGCCCCCATGGCCAGCATGATCCACATCATCTGCACCGTGTTGTCACCCAGCAGCGCTCCGGCGATCGGCTCGACGGTGGCCGTCTTGAATTCCCCGTTGGTGTCCGGGAACTGTTCGGAAAGGCCGACCATGAGGTTGGTCATCTCCAGCTCCGCCTGTTCGCGGTTCACCCCGTCCCTGAGCCGTCCCATCACATTGATGGACCAGTCGCCGCGGTCCAGTTCCGCGTGGTTGAGCTGGGACCGCAGGGGCACCCACACCTCGTCCCTTGAGGGAAAGCGGAAATTACGGGGCATGACCCCGATGACCGTGCCGAGGCGCCCGTTGATGGAGGCCGTTCTTCCGATGACACCGGGATCCCCGCTGTAGTGGTTTTGCCATGCGGCATAACTGAGCAGCAGCACCGGGGCGGCACCGGGTTGGTCCTCCTCGCCGGTGAAGCTCCGGCCGATGAAGGGATGGACGCCGAGGATGTCGAGCCAGGTGTGGGAAATGCGCGAGCCCGTGAAGCGGATCGGGTTGTTGTCGATGCTGACGTTGACGGTGCCCCCGAACCACGCAGCCAGGGCCTCGAAACTATCCTGTTCACGCTGGATGTCGTGAAAATCCAACACAGGGATCCCGGTGTTCCACGGCTGGCGCTCCATGTCCCAGCGCTTGACGAACATCAGTTCCGACGGTTCCTCGAAGGGCAGGCCGCGGATCACCGCCCCGTTGATCACGCTGAACATCGTGGTGACCGCCCCGATCCCCAGGGCCAGGGCAACGACCGAGATGATGGTGAAGGCGGGGCTCCGGAGCAGGATCCGGAAGGCGAATTTGAAGCTTCTGGTCAGGTAGTCCATGGTTTGGTTGTGGGTCAAAGGTCGTAGGTCGTAGGTCGTAAGTCGTAGGTCGCGGGGATTGATCCCGGCCATTGACCTGCGGCCTGCGACCAATATCATTCATAGCGCAGGGCCTCCAGGGGGGAGAGGCGGGCGGCCCGCCGGGCGGGGATGAAAAAGGCGAGGGTGGCGACCCCGACCAGGGTGAGGAGAACGCCGGCATAGACGGAGGGGTCCGCGGGGTTGGTGCCAAGGAGCAGATCCCGCGCCATCATGCCGATGAGAAAGGCCAGCCCCGTCCCCACCACCAGTCCGAGAACGACCTGTGCGAAGCCCTGCCGGAGGACCTGGGTGACGATGCGCAGGGTGTCCGCTCCCAGCGCCATGCGGATCCCGATCTCGCGCCGCCGCCGGCTTACGTTGAAGGCCAGCATCCCGTACACTCCGATCGCGGCCAGGAAGAGGGCCATGAAGCCGATCATCAGGAAAAAATTGGCGGTCATGCGGTAGGGATATATCAGGGAATCGACGAACTCCTCCATCGTCTGGACAAAGTAGACCGGAAGATTGGGATCCAGCTCGAGGATTGTCTCCTCGACGGCTTTGCGGATGGCCATGGTATCCTCCCCGCCGGTACGGACAACCAGCGACATGAACATGGAACTGGTCTCCGTGTAGGGGAAATAGACGATGGGCTCAGGCCTGTCCGGCCGTATGAAGTTGGATACGCGGATGCCGGGGACCATGCCGATGATTTCCCAGTTGCTGGAATTGGAGGACTCGGGATTTTCCGGCTTGGTGGCCACCAGGCTGATGGTTTGTCCGACGGGATCCTGTCCCCGCAGGTAGGCCTTCGCGTACGCTTCATTGACCACGGCCACCTGCCGTTGCCCGCGCCGGTCCTCCTCGTTGAAAATCCTTCCCGCGACCGGTTCGAGGCCGAATGTCCGGAAGTAGTCCGGGGATACCGATTCCGTGTAAGAATATACAATTTCGGGATTTCCCTCCGAAGAGGATGAGTGGAGAAAGGGCTCGTTGTAGTTGCCGAACTGCCCGATCCAGCTGGTCACCGCGCAAGCCTCCACGCCGGGGATTTCCTCCACCCGCCCGTTGAGTTGCCGGAAAAAGGCGTCCCGGTCGAATTCCGTCGGATAATCCCCGGGGAAGAGCCCCATGCGCATGGTGAGGATTTCGCCGGCGGGATATCCCGGGTCGAGGCGGGACATCTGGTAGACATTGCGGGTGATCAGCCCCGCACCAAAGAGAAGGGCACAGGAGAAAGCGATCTGGATGACCGCGAGGAACCGGGTAAGCCTTCCGAGCCGGAAACTGGTGGAAGTATGGGCGGTGTCCTTGAGCATTTCATTCAGGTCGATCTTCGAGGCCTGCCATGCGGGAATAAGACCGGAAACCAGGGCCGTTAAAATCATGACAAGGAGGACGAAAAGGAAAACCCGCCAGTCCAGTTCGAAGCTCATCCAGTAGGGAATCTCGTAGATTTCGGATTCCGTGGTGGCATCCACGGCCCAGGCGGCATAAAGCAGGCCGCCGACCGCTCCCAGCATGGAAAGAAGGAGGCTCTCGGTCAGCAATTGGCGGATGATGCGGCAGCGGGTCGCTCCCACCGAGGAGCGAATGGCCATTTCGCGGCCGCGGGTCAGGGCGCGGCCGACCAGCAGGTTGGCCACGTTGGCGCAGGACACCAGCAGGACGAAAATCACCGCTGCGATGGCGACGACAAGAAGCGATCGGGAGGTCCGGTTCATGGGAAGGCGTCCGAACTTCTCACAGACGAGGGTGAAGTTCTCCTTGCCTTCCACCACGTCATCCTGCCAGCCAGCATACACCGCCTTGAGCTCCCTTTCCGCCTGCCTGCTGTCGACTCCGGGGGCGAGGCGGCCGATGGCGAAAACAAACTTGACCTCCTCGTTGACTCCCGGGAACACCGCCCGCTCGACCGGCATCCACACCTGGTTGTTGAGCGGGACATGGAAATCGCCCGGAAGGACGCCCACAATGATGTGGTCGGCCCCGTTGGCCCGGACCGTGGAGCCGAGGACGTCGGGATCGCCGTGGAATTTGTCCTGCCACACCTTGTGGCTGATCAGCAGTTCCCGCGGCCCGTCCGGCTGAGCGGCTTCGGCGGAGAAGACCCGGCCAAGCTCCGGCTCCCCGCCGAGAAGGGAAAGGAAATTGGAGGAAACAAAGGCCCCGTCATAGCGTTCCGGGCGCCCTTTCCCGCTGAGGTTGATGGTCCCGCTGAAATAGGCCATCACCTCCGAGAAACTTTCCAGCTTCTCGATGTCCTCGTAGTTGCTGTAGGGAATCGGCATCAGCCGCACCATCTCCGATTCGGGGTCGAGAAGGTAGACATGGTAGAGCTGTTCCGGATCCTTGAAGGGGAGCGGCTTGAAAAACATCCCGTTGAGCGTGCTGAAGGCCGTCGTCGACATCCCGAGGCTCAGGGCCAGGGCCAGGATGGCCAGCAGGGTCAGCCCGGGCCGCTTGAAGAAGACCCGGAAGGCGTAGAGAAAATCTGATACAAAAGCGTTCATTGATCAAATATCGGGATCGCTATCCCGATTTAATGATGAGGGTCATGGGCTTCAGGCTTCCTGCCGCAGGGGGATGCGTTCGACATCGCGCTCCTCGTCAACGATCTTGCCGTCGAAGAGATGGACGATGCGGTTGGCGACGTGGGCGTAGCGGTCGTCATGGGTGACCATACAGATGGTGGTGCCCTCGCGGTTGAGGTCGGCAAGCATCTCCATGACCACGGAGCCGTTCTTCGAGTCGAGGTTCCCGGTGGGCTCGTCGGCGAGCAGGATATTGGGATTGCCGGCGAGGGCGCGGGCAACCGCGACGCGCTGCTGCTGGCCGCCGGAAAGCTGGCTGGGAAGGTGCTTTTGGCGGTGGATCATCTCCACTTTCTCGAGGGCGGCCGAGGCCATCTTCCGGCGTTCCGCCGGCTTCAATCCACGGTAGGCGAGGGGCAGCTCCACGTTTTCCATCACCGTGAGATCGCCGATCAGGTTGAAGCTCTGGAAAATGAAGCCGATTTCCCGGTTGCGGATCTTCGCGCGTTGTTCCAGCGAAAGGTTGGCGACATCCTTCCCGTTGAGGGTGTATTCACCCCCGGAGGGGGCTTCAAGGAGACCAAGGATCGAGAGAAGGGTGGATTTTCCGCAACCGGAAGGGCCGGAAATGGAAATGAATTCCCCCTTTTTAATCTCCAGGTGGATACCGGAGAGGGCGTGGGTTTCGATTTCATCGGTCAGGAACACCTTGGTGATGGCGTCGAGGGTGATCAGTTTTTCGTTATTCATTTTTTTAGGTCTAAGGACGAAGGTTCTGGCTAGTTGAGGCGGAGGCGGTCGTTGTCGTCGTACTGGCTGGTATCGGAGAGAATGACCCGGTCGCCAGCGGAGAGGCCGGAAAGGACCTGGATCTCGCTGACGGAGCTTTTCCCGAAGCCGACCTGGGTGCGCATCGCCTCATCGCCTTGCGGGTTGAGTTTGAAGATGCCGACGGTCCCGTTTTCGCGGGCCGAGGAGGGACGGGAGACAAAGAGGACGTCATCGAGGCTGGCGAGTTTGATGATCCCCTCGACGGTGAGGTCCGCGCGGGCCCCGCGGGGCAAGGCTCCGGCGATGCGCACATCCACATCCACGGTGCCCCCGGTCACGGTCGGGTTGACACGGGCAACCTTGCCGGGGACGGTCCCGTTGCGCGTGTCGATCACCGCATCGAGGCCGATCTGGACATCCCGGGCCTGGGTTTCGGGGATGCGGATGACGCCCTTGAGCCGGGCCGGGTCGGCCACCTGGGCCAGCTGGGTCCCGGTTGTGACCTGCTGTCCCACCTCGAGGGGCAGCCGCTGGAGCACGCCCCGGATGCCCGCCTTGACGGAGAGATCATCGACCTGGCTTTGCAACAGGGCGACGCGCTCCTCTTCCTGGGAGACGGCGGCCAGGGCGGGGGCGAGGTTTTGCTCGACCTGCATCCGGCGGGTTTCCAGGCGCCGCCGCATGATTTCAGTCTGCCGTTGGAGTTGTTCCTCGGCGAGGCGGGAGCGGAGAAGGTCGCGCTCGGCCACGAGTCCTTCCGAAAACAGTTCCTCGTTGACGCGCACATCCAGCCTGGCGTTTTCATAAGCGGCTTCCAATTGGGCCAGCTGGTATTCCATTTCCAGGAGCCCGTCCTCTTCCCGGACCCGCTGGTTGGTCAGTCTGGCCTCGGCTGATGCGAGCTCCAGCCGGGCATTGCGCAGGCTTTGTTCCAGTTCGGGATTGCTCAGCTGGAGGATCACCGTGCCGGGTTCCACCCGGGCTCCCGGGAGGATGTTGATTTCCTCAACGCTCCCGTTGGTCTGGGCCGTGATCCATCGCAGGTCTTCCGGGACAAGGGTGCCGATACCGCGGACGTTTACTTCCAGCGGGCCCTGTTTCACTTCCCCGATCCAGACGGCCGACCGGTCCACCGACGGGGCCGCCGGATCCATCGTGAACAGGAATATGCCGGCACCGGCCACGATGATCCCTCCAGCGAGCCCGGTCAGGACCTGGCGGCGGCGCTTTTTCTTTTTCAAATCACTTCGTATCACATCCATGGAAATGGAACTAGGTTAGAACAAGCCTGGAAGCCGTGGGGGAGCAGGGTGGGTGCCACAAGAGCGAATACAAATGCAAGAGCCTGAATGATAATAGGTTAAAAAATGAAAAAAACAAATATCCGGGCAGGTTCACCGGATCCCGTCCCGCTCGTGGGACAGCGGTTGTCCCATGAGCGGGACGGGTGTCCTCAGCGGAGCGGAAGGGTCACCGAGGCCCGGCAGCCGGTCGCATCCTCACGGTTGGCGAGTTCAAGGATACCGTCATGGGCTTCGATAATTTGCCTGGAAAGGGTCAGGCCGATGCCGGAACCGCCCTTTTTCGTCGAAAAGAAGGGAATGAAAATATTGTCGGGATTGGCGATGCCGGGCCCGGTATCCTCAACATGAAGGACCAGGGTGTCGCCCTGGGGGCGCCAGCAGATCCTGACCTGTCCTCCGGTCAGGGCGGCGGCCTCGACGGCGTTCTTCACGAGATTGACGAGGACCTGTTCCAACTGGTCCGGATCGGCTGGGAGGCTCATGTCGGGGCTGCGCGGGTCGATTTCCACCGCGGGACGGTCGTAGAGGGAGGCGATCCGGCGGACGAGTGGCTTGAGCTCGAATTGCCGGATCTTTGGTGGAGGGAGCTTGGCCAGGCGTGCGTATTCGTGCACGAAACGGCTCAATCCGTCCGCCCGCTGGCGGATGATTTCGAGGCCCTCCTTGAGGTCCTCGCGGTCTTCCGGCCCGAGAACCGGCAGGTCGGCGATTTTTTTCAGGCTCTGCGAGAGGGAATGGATCGGGGCCATGGAATTGTTCAGTTCGTGCCCGAGGACACGGATCAGGCGTTTCCAGGCCATCAGTTCCTCCTCGCGAAGATTCCGGCTCACATCGATCAGGATCAGGAGTTCGTGCGGTTGGCCCCCCACGCGGTACGAGCCCTTGCGCACGGTGAAGCGTCCCGGGCGCTCGGGATTGGGATGGGCAATGATGGCGTTGGCGGGGCTTTCGAGGGCCTTGTCCAGGTTCAACTCGGCGGCGAAATGGCTGCGCATCTGATCGCGCTTGAGGTCCAGCATGCGCAGGGCGGGGGGATTGGCGAGGGTCAGCCGCCGGTCCGGATCAAAGGTCAGCACGGCGGCATCGATTTCCTCGATCACCTTGTCCATGAGGGCGTGGGCCTCCATGGCGTCCATCCGGTGTTCGGAGAGGACCGTGGTGAGAAGATTGATCTCGAGCATGAGCTGCCCGAGGGGATCCTCGTCGGTCACGTAGCTGGCCTGGAGGGAAAAGTCCCCTTCCCGGAGGGCGGAGAGCATGTTCGAGGCGGTCTGCAGAGGATGGATGAGCAATCCCTGCAGCTTGAGGCTGAAAAAGAGCCAGCCCGCCCCGACCAGGATGAAGACGGTGAGGTAGACCTTCAGGGTGTAGTCGCTGGAAACAAGGAGAATCAAGGCGGCAATCATGCCCGGGACTCCGCAAAGGAAAGCAAGCAGTTGCACTTTCCGCTGGTGGGTCAACCTGCGCATGGATTTCCTGCTCATGGTTTCGTTTTTGAAAAGGGCTTACAATCCGAAGCGCTGGAGCCGCCGGTAGAAAGCTGAACGGGAAAGGCCCAGGTCCTCGGCGGTCTTGGTGGCGTTGCCCCCGTTGCGTTTCAGGGTCCGCTGGATCAAATATTTCTCGACCTCCTCCAGGCTCATGTCGTCGATGCTGGGCGTGTTGAGAGCGGATTTGTCATCGGTGGAGGCCGTGGAGACGAGCCCGAGGTCCGAAACCTTGATTTGATTCCCGCCGGCCAGGAGGACAGCCCGCTCGATGGTATGATCCAATTCCCGGACGTTTCCCGGCCATGGGTAGGCACGGAGGGTCTCCATGGCCTGGTCCAGAAAGCCGTCGATCCGCTTCTTGTATCGTTTCAGGTGGCGCTCGAGGAAATGCCCGGCCAGCAACTCGACATCCTCGACCCGTTCCCGGAGAGGTGGCAGATGAACCGGAATCGTGTTCAGTCGGTAGAGGAGGTCCTCACGGAATTTTCCTTCCTTGACGGATTTCTGCAGGTCGCTGTTGGTGGCGCTGATGATCCGGACGTCCACCCTCAGGGTGCGCGAGGAGCCCACACGCTCGAATTCGCCTGTTTCCAGGACGCGAAGCAGCTTCTGCTGCTGTTCCATCGGCAGGTTGCCGATCTCGTCCATGAAAAGGGTTCCCCCGTCGGCCATTTCAAAACGGCCTGCACGGTCGGACTTGGCGTCGGTGAAAGCGCCCTTCACATGGCCGAAAAGCTCGCTTTCGGCCACTCCCGAGGCCAGACCGCCCATGTTGATGGAGACGAAGGGCTCGGTCGAGCGGGCGGAGAGGCTGTGGATGTAGCGGGCCGCCACCCCCTTGCCGGTGCCGTTTTCACCGGTGATCAGGATATTGGCATCGGAGGGGGCCACCTTGTGCATGATCTCCAGCACCGGTTGCATGGTCTCGGAACGGGCAAGGAACTCGCGGGACTTGCTTTCCTTGAGGGCGCGGTTTTCATCCGCCAGGAGGGTTGCGCGCCGCTTGGCGCGGTAGAGCTCCGTCTGGTTGAATACGGTTGCCGAGACCCGCGCGTTTTCCCATGGCTTCTGGATGAAATCGGCGGCACCCTGGCGCATGCACTCGACGGCCAGGTCGATGGTGCCCCAGGCGGTCATGACAACGATCGGCAGGTCCCGGTCTAGCTTCTGGATCCCCCTGATGAGGTCGAGGCCCTCCTGTCCGCTGGTGGTGTCACGGGCGTAGTTGAGGTCGATCAAGGCGACGTCAAAGGGGTTGTGGGCCAGTGCGTCGAGGGCCTCGTCCGGGGTGCCAACGGTCTTCACCTTGCACCCTTCCCCACGCAGCAGGACGCGCAGGGCGTGCAGGATGTCAGCCTGGTCGTCAGCCACGAGCACGGACGGTGGTTTCTCAAGGGACATTGTGCGAGAGTAGAAGCGAATCGGCCCGTTGCGCAATATCTTTGGTTGCGCGGCTTCCAAACCGCTGTACTGTGTTGTTTATTTGACGATGCCGAAGCTTCCGGACCTCAACTCTTTTGCCGACCGGTTGGCCGCCCTTGACCGGGAAATGGCCGAACCGGATTTCTACAGTGATGCCCGCAAGGCCGCCGAGGTGGCCCGTGAACACCAGAAACTGACCCGTTTGCTGGGCCTGCGGGAGGAGTTTGAAAAAACCGGGCGACAGATTGCCGAAAACCGCGAACTGTTGGTGGACGATTCCGCGGACGCGGAACTCCGCGAACTTGCCGGGGCGGAAATCCCCGAACTGGAGGAGCGGCTGGAGAAGCTTCATGCGGAGGTCCTGGAGTGCATGCTTGCGCCGGAACCGGGGGACGCCCGCAACATCATCATGGAGATCCGCGCGGGGACAGGCGGCGACGAGGCGGCGCTTTTCGCCGGCGATCTCTTTCGCATGTATTCCCGCTACGCCGAGCAACGCGGGTGGAGGATCGAGGTCCTGAGCTCGAGCGAATCCGAGGTGGGCGGCTTCAAGGAGATTATTTTCCTCATCAGCGGGGAAGCGGTCTACCGCGACCTGAAGTGGGAGAGCGGGGTGCACCGGGTCCAGCGGGTGCCGGTGACGGAGGCGGGCGGCCGGATTCACACCTCCGCGGCAACGGTGGCGGTCCTGCCGGAGGCGGAGGAAGTCGACGTCCGGATTGATCCCTCGGAGCTGGAAATCACCGTGGCGCGGGCCAGCGGCCCGGGCGGACAGGGCGTCAATACCACCGATTCGGCGGTGCAGATCCTTCACAAGCCGACCGGCATGATCGTCAAGTGCGCCGACGAACGTTCCCAGTTGAAGAACAAGACCAAGGCCATGAAGGTCCTTCGGTCGCGCCTTCTCGAACAGAAGGAGCGCGAGGAGAGGGAGAAGTATGCCGCCAACCGCAAGAGCCAGGTGGGGAGCGGGGACCGGTCCGAACGGATCCGTACCTACAATTTCCCCCAGGGCCGGATGACCGACCACCGCATCAACCTCACCCTCTACAGCCTGGAGGAATTCGTGAACGGGAACCTCTCGCCGGCCATCGAGGCGTTGCGGGAGGCGAGCAAGCGCGAGCGGATCGGGTCGATGCTGGAGGCCGGCTCGACGAACTGAGGAACCGCGGGGGCACGGGCTGGATGCAATCGGTTCTTGAAGTGTTGAAAAAGGCCGAGGACTTCCTCGCGCGGGCCGGACTGGAGTCGCCGCGGGTCGAGGCGGAGTGGCTCCTCGCCGGGGCGCTCGGGTGCAAGCGTCTCGAGCTCTACCTGCAGTGGGAGCGGCCGCTGGAGGAGGAACTCCTCGCCGGCCTGCGCGGGCGGGTCCGGCGCCGCGCCGCCGGCGAACCCCTGCAGTACATTCTCGGGTATTGGGATTTTCATGATATCCGTCTGGCCGTGCGCCCGGGCGTGCTGATTCCCCGCCCGGAAACCGAACAACTGGTGGAGAAAGTGGCCGGGAGGCTGGAGGGCATGGAATCCCCGCGCATCGTCGATCTCGGCACCGGCAGCGGGGCCATCGCCCTGTCTCTTGCAAAGGCCCTTCCCGGTGCACGGGTGCTGGCCGTGGAGCGCAGCACCGCGGCCCTTTCCCTGGCCCGCGAGAACGCCGGGGCGCTCGGGTTGCGCGAGCGGGTGGCCTTCCGCTCGGGGAACTGGCTCGAGGGGCTCGCCTTCGAGGCCGACTGCATTGTCTCCAACCCCCCCTACCTGACGGAGGGGGAATGGAAATCGGCCCGCCCGGAGGTCCGGGAACACGAACCGAGGGAGGCGTTGGTCGCCGCGGAAGAGGGGCTCGCGGATTTGCGGCACATTGTCGGGACCGCCCGGGAGCGCCTCGCCGAGGGGGGCCTGCTCGCCCTGGAGACGGGAATCGCCCATGGCAAGCCGCTCCTTGAAACCGCCGCCGCGGCGGGGTACCGCGATTGCGCGGTGGAAAGGGACGACGCCGGCCGGGAACGCTTCTTTTTCGCCCGCAGGTGACCGGGCCGGCTACATCTTGCCGCCGTAGACCGCGCGGTCGCCCAGCATTTCCTCGATGCGGAGGAGCTGGTTGTACTTGGCGATCCGGTCCGATCGGCTCATGGAGCCGGTCTTGATCTGGCCGCAGTTGGTGGCCACGGCGATATCGGCGATCGTGGTGTCCTCGGTCTCACCCGAGCGGTGGGAGAGGACGGAGGTGTAGTTGTGTTCCTTGGCCAGTTCGACGGCGTCGAGGGTCTCCGTGAGGGATCCAATCTGGTTGACCTTGACGAGGATGGAATTGGCCACTCCGAGGTCGATGCCCTTCTGCAGGAACTTCGTGTTGGTCACGAAGAGGTCGTCGCCCACCAGCTGCACCTTCGCCCCGAGGGCGTCGGTGAGCAACTTCCAGCCATCCCAGTCGTTCTCATCGCACCCGTCCTCGATGGAGATGATCGGGTATTTGGCGCAGAGATCCTTCAGGAAATCGACCATCTGCTTGCTGGAGCGCTTGGAATTATCCGACTTCGAGAAGACGTACTTCTTCGTCTTGGCGTTATAAAACTCGGAGGAGGCGACATCGAGGGCGACGAAGATGTCCTTGCCGAACTTGTAGCCGGCGTCCTTGACGGCCTTGGCGATGACCTCTAGGGCGTGCTCGTTGGAATCGAGGGCCGGGGCGAACCCCCCCTCGTCGCCGACGGCGGTGGAGAGCCCCCCGGCCTTGAGCACTTTCTTCAGGGAATGGAAGACTTCCGCCCCCATCTGCAGGGCCTGTCTGAAACTATCCGCCCCCTTGGGCATGATCATGAACTCCTGGATGTCGATCGGGGCGTCCGAGTGGGCCCCGCCGTTGAGGATGTTCATCATCGGGACCGGGAGGACCTTCGCGTTGGTGCCGCCAATGTATCGGAAAAGCGGCAGTTCGAGCGCCGCGGCGGCGGCCTTGGCCGTGGCCAGGGATACACCAAGAATGGCGTTGGCACCGAGGGCCTTTTTGTTCGGTGTCCCGTCCAGTTCCAGCATCCGGGAATCAATGTCCACCTGGTCGGCGGCGTCGCGCCCGATCAGCTCCGGGGCGATCACCTCGTCGACGTTTTGCACGGCCTTGAGGACACCCTTGCCAAGGTACCGCTTGCGATCGATCTTCCCCGCTTCCTTGGGCTTGAGGGCGCCGTCGCGCAGCTCCAGCGCCTCGTTTTCACCGGTGCTCGCTCCCGAGGGAACGGCGGCCCGGCCGATATCGCCGGATTCGAGCTCGACATCGACCTCGACGGTTGGATTCCCGCGCGAATCAATGATCTCGCGCGCACGAATGTCTACGATTGTGGTCATAATAACTGCTTGGTTGAGGATTGAGGATATTCCATTGAGCCCGGCCGGATTGGAACGGGCAAAATTCAAAGAGCTTGATGCAGGAAAGGACGCGGGTGTCAATGAATTAGGAAAGCTAATTGCAAGGTGTGCTGGAATTAACACCCCTTCTCAGTGCCCGTTCGAATTCTTCTCTTCCTCGGCGGCGATTTCAGCGGCCCGGGTGCGGTGCTTGGCCGTTTGCATGAGATATTGCTGGCTGGAGAGGGGATCCTCCCCCCTGGGGATGGAAACCTTGTGGTAGGAACCGTTCGGCTTGAGCAGCGTGGCCTGCCGGTTGTCCCGCAGGTACAGGTCCAGGATGGTGCGGAGGAGATATTCGCGCAGCTTCTCCTGTTCAATGGGGAAGACGACCTCGATGCGCCGGTAGAAATTGCGGGCCATCCAGTCGGCCGACCCGATGTAGATACGGGCCCGGCTTCCGGTGGAATTCTCGAAGTAGAAGATCCGGCTGTGCTCGAGGTAGCGACCGAGGATGCTGCGCACGCGGATGTTCTCGCTCATGCCCTTGACCCCGGGGACCAGGCCGCAGATGCCCCGGATGATGAGGTCGACCTGCACCCCGGCCCGTGAAGCGGCATAGAGGTTGTCGATGGTTTCCTTGTCGATGAGGGAGTTGCATTTGACGATGATGCGGGCGGGGTGGCCCTTGCGGGCATTGCGGGTTTCCTGGACAATGAACTCGTTCATCCGCCGGTGCAGGGTGTAGGGGGCCACGAGGAGGTTGCGGAACTGGGGGGCCTTGGCGAAGCCGGTGAGGGTGTTGAAGACCTGGGCCACCTCGCGGGTGACCGGCTCGCGGCAGGTGAAGAAACTGATATCGGTGTACAGTTTGGCCGTCTTGGTGTGGTAGTTGCCCGTGCCGAGGTGGGCATAACGGCGAAGGGAACCCTCCTCGCGCCGGACCACGAGGCAGCACTTGCAGTGGGTCTTCAGCCCGACGAAGCCGTATACCACGTGGATGCCGGCTTCCTCCATCATCTTGGCCCAGTTGATGTTGTTGGCCTCGTCGAATCGGGCCTTGAGCTCGATGAGCACGGTGACCTGCTTGTTGTTGCGGGCGGCCTCCATGAGGGCGTTGACAATCGGGGAATCGGAACTGGTCCGGTACAGCGTGATCTTGATGGCCAGCACCTTTTCGTCGGTTGCCGCCTGACGGACGAAATCGACCACCGGATCGAAGGAATCATAGGGGTGGTGCAGCATCAGGTCCTGCTGCTTGATGGCATCGTAGATGAAGGCGTGCTGGCGGAAGACCGGGGGCAGGTGGGGGTAAAAGGGCGGGAATTTCAGGTCCGGCCGGTCGATGAGGTCGTAGACGCTCATCAGCCGCATGAGATTGATCGGGCCGTTGATGCGGAAGACATGCTGGCGCCCCAGCCGGATGGCCTGGAGGAGCTCCGAGAGGAGGTCCTCCGGGACATCGGTCTCGATCTCGAGGCGCACGGCGGCCCCCTTGCGGAGATTGTACAGCTCCTCCTCGATGGTCTGGAGCAGGTTTTCCACCTCTTCCTCGTCGATGTAGAGGTCGCTGTTGCGGGTGATGCGAAAGGCATGGACGGACATCACCTTGTAGCCCGGGAAGAGCTCCCTGGCGAAGATCTTCAGGACGTCGCTGAGGAAGATGTAGCTGTCGGGGACTCGTTCGGACCCGGGGATGCGCACGACCCGGGGAAGAATGCGCGGGACCGGAATGAAGGCCATCATGCGCTCGGTGGCGGGCGTGTCCGGATCGTCCAGCCAGAGAAGGATATTGAGGGACTTGTTGCCGAACTGCGGGAAGGGGTGGGCCGGATCAATGGCCAGCGGGGTCAGGACGGGGTGGACTTGTTCCTGGAAATAGCCCTTCAACCATTTCAATTCGCGCCGGTTCAACTGCTCGCGGGTCTTGAAGGGAATTCCCTCCCCGGCAAGGGAGGGGACGATCTGTTCATGCCAGCACTTGTATTGATCGGCAACCAGCGAGGCGCTCACCGAGTGCACCCGCCGCAACTGTTCCTTCGGGCCAAGCCCGTCCATCCCGGCCTGGGTGATGTTGGATTCCACCTGCTGAATGAGCCCGGCGACGCGGATTTCAAAGAACTCGTCGAGGTTGGAACTGACGAAGGAGAGAAACTTGAGCCGCTCCAGCAGGGGGTTTCCGGGATCTTCCGCCTGTTCGAGGACGCGCCGGTTGAAGGCAAGCCAGCTCAATTCCCGGTTGAAATACGCCGCCTTCCGCTGGGTGCCCTTCTTCTTTTTTGCCATGGAAGGACTGTGCAGCCAATTTCATTTCAGGGCAAGCCAAGGCAAACGATCTTGCCGGGAGGCGGGGGATCGGGTTGAGTAAATGGAATACGGGAACGGGAACGGACCGCGCCAGGGACGCTGCTGGAAGTCGACCCCGACCCCGACCCCGATCCCGATTTAAAGAAATGAAACCCTACGAGAAGCTGGCTCCTTGCCCGAGGAATATCCGCCCGTTGAGCGGTTTCTGCGAGTGGTCGCGGGTTCGCGTTGAACGGATCACCGGGGATGACCTGCCTCCCGAGGGGTACCGGCTTCTTGTTTCCCCGCGCACGATCCGGATGGAGGCCTCGGGAGAGACCGGTTTCCTGCGCGCCGGCCAGACGCTGCACCAGTTGCGGCTGGTGAGTGGCGGGCGCTGCCCCTGCGTGGAGATCGAGGATGAGCCCGACCTGGCGGTCCGCGGCTACATGCTGGACATCAGCCGCTGTAAAGTACCCCGGATGGACCATCTTTTCCGCCTCGTGGACCTGCTGTCCCTTTTCAAGTACAACCAGCTGCAGCTCTACACGGAGCACACCTTTGCCTACGAGGGGCATGAAAGGGTGTGGGCGGCGGCTTCCCCGATGACACCGGAGGAGATCCGGCAGTTGGACGCCCGGTGCGGGGAATGCGGGATCGAGCTTGTGCCGAACCAGAACGCCCTCGGGCACATGGAGCGCTGGCTCCGGTACCCGGAATACCACTATCTGGCCGAAAGCCCAGGGGGCTTCCACCATCCCTTCCAGGGTTGGCTCCCGTACGGCACGGTTCTTTATCCCGATGGGGAGGCGGTTTCCTTCATCGACGGCCTGCTTGGGCAGTTGCTCCCCTGCTTTGGCAGCCAATGGGTCCATCTCGGTTGCGACGAACCGTGGGAGCTGGGCCAGGGGCGCAGCCAGGAACGGGTCGAGCGGGAGGGCCGCCACTCCGTCTTCCGGGACCATCTTCTGCGCCTGCACGGGCTCGCCGGAAAGCGGGGGAAGCGGATGCTTTTCTGGTCCGACGAACTGCGTTCCGAGCCGGAGCGCGTCCGCGAACTGCCGGGGGACATTGTTCCGGTCGTCTGGGGCTACGAGAAGGACCATGATTTCGATTCGGAATGCGCCGTCTATGCGGGAGCCGGTTACGATTTCCTGGTCGCTCCGGGTGATTCCTCATGGAACAGTTTTACCGGACGTTTCGACACCTGCTGGCAGAACGTCCGCAACGCTGCCCGGGCCGCCCGGGAGCATGGCGCGATGGGGATGCTGCTGACCAGCTGGGGGGACCACGGGCACCAGCAGACCTGGCCGACCCAGCTTCCCGGACTTGTGCATTTTGCCCAGGCCGCCTGGAACGCCGCCGGCATCTCCGACGGATCGCTGGTCGAGGCACTGAACGGCTTCGTCTTTCTGGACCCCACCGGGGAAACCGGGCGCATATGCGTAGAGCTGGCCCGGACCGACCGCCTAATTCCGGCCAGGGTTCACCGGATCAACAACAGCTTCCCCTTCGATGCGCTCTTTGAACCCAAGGCGCGCATCCGCAAGGCCATGCGGCCCCATGGGGCCGAATGCCTGTTTTCGGCGCTCTCCCATCTGGATACACTGGGGAGGGAGCTGCACAAATCGGCCCCTTCCTGCAGGGATGCCCCCTGGCTGATGGATGAATTCCGCCTTGCCATGGAAATGACGCGGACCGGACTGCACCGCGCCGACGCCTTCGCCAAGGGCCATGATGCCAGTGTCTATTTCAGCGACTGGCCGGATATCCTGAAGCGATACCGGATCGTCTGGTTGCGCCGCAGCCGGGAAGGCGGTCTCGAGGAGAGCCTGGGGCTCCTGCGCCAACTGCGCGGTGGAGGAGCCCAGGGTTCGCCACCCGATGCGGATATCGGGTTCCCCGACAAAGATACTTGATTCAACAAGGTGAGGTCGTAAGAGTCGGCGGCATGTCACGACATGTTACTCTCTTCACCGGCCAGTGGGCCGATTTACCGTTGAAGGAACTGCTTCCGCTTGTGGCCGACATGGGTTATGACGGAGTGGAACTTGCCTGCTGGGGCGATCATTTTGATGTCCGGAAGGCCCTTGCCGACGACAGCTATGTCGCCGGAAAATGGAAGCAGTTGCAGGAGCACGGGCTGACTTGTCACGCGATCTCGGCACACCTGGTCGGCCAGGCGGTCTGCGACCGGATCGACGACCGGCACAAGGCGATCCTGCCGGACCATGTCTGGGGGGACGGGGATCCCGAGGGGGTGCGCCAGCGCGCCGCCGAGGAGATCAAGGCCAGCGCCCGTGCGGCCCGGAAGTTCTTCGACGCGCGGCCCGACGAGCAGGTGCTTCCCCCCGTTGTCAACGGCTTCACGGGATCCTCCATCTGGCACGCCCTGTATGCCTTCCCTCCCACCAGCCAGGAGTACCTGCAGAAGGGGTTTGACGATTTTGCCAGTCGCTGGATCCCGATTCTCGATGTTTTCGAGGAGGCGGATGTCAATTTCGCCCTCGAGGTTCATCCCACGGAGATCGCCTTCGATATGGCCAGCTCGGAGCGGGCCCTGGAAGCCCTCAAGGGACACAAGCGTTTCGGATTCAATTACGATCCCAGTCACCTCGGCTACCAGGGGGTCGATTATGTGAAATTCATCCGCGACTTCTATGACCGGATCTATCACGTGCACATGAAGGACGTCTGGTGGGACCGCGGCGATGGCAGCGTGGGGGTCTTTGGCGGGCACACCGACTTCACGGACCCGCGGCGCTACTGGGACTTCCGCTCGCTCGGGCACGGGGATATCGACTTCGAGGAAATCATCGTCGCGCTCAATGACATCGGGTACACCGGCCCGCTTTCCGTCGAGTGGGAGGACGGGCGCATGGATCGCATCCACGGCGCCGAGGAGGCCTGCACCTTCGTGCGCAGTGTCGATTTTCCGCCGAACCGGGTGGCCTTCGACGCCGCCTTTGACAAGAGCAACCAGTAAGGGGGGGACTTTCATGAAGATCGGAATCATTGGGGCCGGCGGCATGGTGCAGTACCATGTCGAGGGATTCAACGCGGCCGGGGCGGAGATCATTGCCATTGCCGACGTCCGCAAGGAGGCGGCTGAAGGGGTGGCGCGCAATTTCAATATTCCCAAGGCCTTCGGGGACGTGGCCGAGATGCTCCAGTTGAAGGAACTGGACGCGGTCAGCGTGATCGTGCCGAACAAGTTTCACGCACCGCTGGCCATCCAGGCACTGGAGGCCGGCAAGCATGTCTTCTGTGAAAAGCCGCCGGCCCTGCACGCCGCGGAGGTGGAGAAGATGATCGCGGCCGCCGAAAAGAGCGGCAAGACGCTGATGTTCAACTTCAACAACCGCGCCCGTCCCGACTGCGCGGCCATGATGGCCTACATCAGGGAGGGGACGGTCGGGCGCCTCAATTCCGCCCAGGCCAAATGGATCCGGCGCACCGGCATTCCCGGCTTCGGGGGCTGGTTCACCAACAAGGAACTCTCCGGCGGCGGTCCGCTTATCGACCTCCTGCACATGATCGACCTGGCCCTCTACTTCATGGGCTATCCCGAGCCGGAACATGTGCTGGCTCAGACCTTCGATGATTTCATCAGCGACAAGAATTTCAAGGGCCCGTGGGGCATTCCCGATGTCGAGGGCGGGGTAACGAATGTCGAGAGCGCCTGCCACGGCTTTGTCCGGTTCACCACAGGCCAGGTGCTCAACTTCCAGGTCAGCTGGGCCGAGATGGTGAAGCGCGAGGAGGTCTCGGTGGTCTTTCAGGGGCAGGGAGCCGGCGGCATGGTGCAGCGGCTCTTCGGCATTGACGGGCTCGATGACACCTCGACCGACAAGGCGGAGCTCTATGTGCAGGAGCACGGCTGTTCCGTCAACCGCGAGATCATCACCGAGGTGGATCCGACGATGGGCCGGGTGCGCTCGGCCGCCAACTTCGTGCGCGCGCTCGAAGGCAAGGAGGCTCCGCTGAATTCCATGCACGAGGCACTCAAGCTGATGAAGATCATCGACGCCGCCTACGAATCGGCCCGTGCCGGCCAGCCGGTCAGCCTTCGGTGAGCAACTACCAATCGTGCGAATCGACGCGAATTGGTTTGGAGCGGTAAACTTTTATGAAACGCAAATTACGCATGGGAATGGTCGGCGGGGGCCGCGGAGCCTTTATCGGCGCGGTGCACCGCATGGCAGCGAACCTCGACGGCACGATCGAGCTGGTGGCCGGCTGCTTTTCCTCCGATCCGGAAAAGTCCAGGCTTTCCGGCGAGGACTTCTATCTGGATCCCGGCCGGGTCTATGGCAGCTACCGGGAGATGTTTGAAAAGGAGGCCGCCCTTCCGGAAGGCGAGCGTATCGACTTTGTTTCCATCGTGGTGCGCAACAACCTGCACTTCGAGGTGGCCAAGGCCGCCCTTGAGGCGGGCTTTCATGTGGTCTGCGACAAACCGCTCACCCGCACCCTCGAGGAGGCCCTGGAGTTGAAAAAACTCGTCGAGGCCTCCGGCAAGGTCTTCGCCCTGACGCACAACTACACCGGCTACCCGATGGTCAAGGAGGCGCGGGATTGGGTGCGCTCCGGCAAGCTGGGCCGCATCCTCAAGGTCGTGGCGGAATATCCGCAGGGTTATGCGGCAGGCGGGATCACCGACGAGTCGGCCAAGATATCCAACTGGCGCGCCGATCCGCAGGTCGCGGGCATCTCCAACTGCATGGGCGATATCGGGACCCACGCCTTCAACCTGGCCCACTACATCACCGGCCTGGAGCTGGATTCCATCTGCGCCGATCTGAGCACCTTCATTCCCGGCCGCGAACTGGACGACGACGGCAACTGCCTGCTCCGTTTCAAGGAGGGGGCCAAGGGCATCCTCTACGCCTCCCAGATCTCCAACGGCGACGAGAACAACCTCAATATCCGGGTCTACGGGACCAAGGGCTCCCTGGAATGGTACCAGGAGCATCCCAACGAACTGGTTTTCAAGGCCGTCAACCAGCCCCGGCAGGTCCATCGCCGCGGCAACGATTACCTCGGCGAGGCCGCCCAGCGGTTCACCCGCATTCCCTTCGGCCATCCGGAGGCCTTTATCGAGGCCTTTGCCAATATCTACCTCGAGGCGGGCCGGGCCATCCGCGACGCCATCGACGGGGTCCAGGACGGCGGTCCCTATGACTTCCCCACCGTGGAGGACGGGGTCAACGGCGTGCGCTTTATCCACACCGTGGTCCAATCCTCCAAGGCCCAGGCCTGGACCCCGTTCAACTAGAACACCATCACCACGGCGCTCAGGGAGAGGATGGAAAGCAGCGTGCTCAGCACGATGGCCCCCGAGGCCATCGCCGGGTCCCCGTGCAGCTCCTTTGCCATGATGTAGCTGGCCACCGCCGTGGGGGTCGCCGAGAAGATCATCAGGATCAGCAGGCTCGTATCCGACAAACCGAACGGTAGGCTCAGCAGGTAGGTTACCGCCGGGGTGGCGAAGACTTTCAGGCAGGCCGCATAGGTGGCGCTGCGGTAGCGCCCCTCCATCGAGGTCAGGGCCATTCCACCGCCCACACAGATCAGGGCCGCCGGGGCCGCCATCCGCCCGATGAACTGCAGCGTGTCCCCGACGACCACCGGAAGATCCAACGGCAGCAGGTACAGCAACAGCCCGCTCAGGCCGGCCAGAATCAGCGGATTGGTCGCCAGGTTCTTCAGGGTCCCGGGCAGCGCGGTGCGTCCCAGTCCCTGATGCCCCCCGACCAGCACGATTACCGAGACCAGATTGTAAAGAATCATCGTGGGAGCGAAAACAAACACCGCCTGGGCAAGGATCCGGTTCACCGACGCCTCGTCCAGGTCCCGCAGCGCGTACAGCAGGATCGGGATCCCGATAAAGGCAAGGTTTCCTCGGAAGGATCCCTGCACGAAGGTCCCCACCTTCCACCGTTCCAGCCGAAGCACCCGCGCCATCACGAAGGCCAGAGCGATCACCACGAAGGTCGCCCCGAAGTACAGCCCGATGATTCCCAGCGATTCCCCCGCCAGGCCCCGCGCCCGGTCAAGGCTCACCAGTATCAGCGCCGGCAGGCACACCCAGTACACCAGCCGGTTTAATTCGTTCAGAAAGCCTCCCGTCAGGAAACGCCGCTCCGTCAACAGGTACCCAAGGCCGATGACGGCAAACACCGGCAGCAGGGTCTGGATCGTCTTTATCAACAGCATGCCGCCATTCTTGGACCCCGGTCCCCTCCCTCACAAGGCATTCCTTGTTCGCTTGGTTTGATTTTCCGGCGGCATGGCATTAGTGGTGCTTAACAAGGATCCGGACTGTTCTTATAATATAAGCGCTCTTTAGCCAAATCCTTGAACCTATTAAGCAAAGCTAATATGCAATCCCAAGACATCATGAAGCTGTCCTCGGAAAACCACTCCAAATTTAGCAAAACCTGAAATACAACCAGCCATAAAAACCACCCCCAAGAAGACGGCCCTGCTAGTGGCAGGGATGATGATTGCCGGAACGGCCTTGTTGGCGCATCCACAACGGAGCACCTACAACGGATACGCAAGCTGTAAGGGCTGCCATCCCGGCGTGGATACCGGGATCATGGAGAGCCTGCACTGGACCTGGGAGATGACGGACGCATTCACCGGCAATCCGGTGGGGAAGATCAATGTGATCAACAATTACTGCGTTGCGGTCCCTTCGAACGAGCCCCGCTGCACGAGCTGCCACATCGGCATCGGCTGGAAGGACAACACCTTTGACCATACGGACGGGGACCAGATCGACTGTCTCATCTGCCATGACGGGTCCGGCACTTATGAGAAGATTTCGACGGGCGGAGGCGACCCGGTCGAGGGACTGGACTACAACCTTATCACCGGCAGCATCACGGCCGACCTCACGCGGAACAACTGCGGCATCTGCCACTTCTACGGTGGCGGCGATGACGGGGTGAAACACGGCAGCATGGACAGTTCGCTGGCGGATCCTTCGCGCGAGGTGGACGTTCACATGGGCGGGGTTGCGGACATGTCCTGCACGGTCTGCCATTCGCAGGGAGCGACCCACAACATCGTGGGCTCGCGTTACTCGAAAGGCACCCTCGACAACGCGCTGTGCCAGAACTGTCACGCGGACCCGCATGCGGATTCGGAAAATGGCGGGACCCTGGATTTCCACGGTTCGAAGGTGGCCTGCCAGACCTGTCACATTCCGGCTTACGCCCGCGGGGGCAAGGCCACGAAGATGTTCTGGGACTGGACGACCGCCGGGACCAAGGAAGCGCAGGAGTTTGATGCCGATGGGAACGTGATCTACGACAAGAAGAAGGGGAGTTTTACCTGGGCCAAGAATGTCGTACCGGAATATGTCTGGTTCAACGGTAACGTGACCCACGTCACGCTGGACGACACCTTCATGGAAGGCGAGGTTGTGACGATCAACAAGCTGGAAGGCGACAAGGACGACCCGAACGCCCGGATTTTCCCGGTAAAGCGCTTCACGGGGATCCAGCCCTATGACGCGGGAACGGGCAAACTGGCCATTCCGAACCTGATGCCGTACCCGGCGGACACGGACACGGATGCTTTCTGGAAGGCCTTCGACTGGGAACTGGCCCTGACTTCCGGGATGGAGTATGTGGGCCGTACCTTCACCGGTCCGGTCGGCAACATCGCCACGGAAATGTTCTGGATCCAGAACCACATGGTGGCGCCCAAGGCGCAGGCTTTGCAGTGTTACGACTGTCACTCGACCTACGGCCAGCTGCAGTTCGCCGCCCTCGGGTATGAAGAACCGCGGGCCACGCAGTTGCAGACGGCTGCCCAGAGCATGGTCTGGGGCGGGTATCCAATCATGGAAGGCGACTTTGTCGATACCGGTGACTGGATGGGCATCCTTTATGTCGGTGAAAAGCCCTGGATTTACAGCTTCACGCTCAGCAAGTACATCTACATCGAGGAAAGCGCGGTCTCCATGGATGGCGGCTGGGCCTACTTCCTCAAGTAAACCGGTTTTTCAGGTTTCCTTTTTCAACGCCTCCGGCCCGGACAGCCGGGGGCGTTTTTTCTACAGGGACTGCAGTGGAGTGATGCGGAGCTTCCCGCGGAAATCGTCGAGGTTCTCGATAGTGGTATCTTCCACGATTACACGTGCCGGCAGGTGTGGGGCCAGATGCAGGTAGTTGTCGCTGAACCGGGCGTCCCCGTCGGGCAGGGAGAGCCGGGTCCACGGGGCGCACTTTCCGGGCCGCAGTTCGACCACGAAATGTCCGTCCTCCTCCGACACTTCGGCCTCGATTTCCGGAACCTCCAGCTTCCAGTACTTGGGCTTGGCGAAGAAGGCGAGGTTGCGGGATAGTTCCACGCCGTTTTCCTCGGCAATCGCCCAGACGAGGATGTCGCGGTCTGCCGCCATGGGGATGGCCTCATTCCCGCGGATTTCGAGCGGCAGGCGCGCCGTACCGCCGGCCTCGCGTAGATCCTGGCAGTCAATTGCGGCCACCTCGCGGTTGCATTGGGACGCGACCGTGGCCGGGGTCGAGCCTTTCCGGAGGATCTTGCCGGCGCAGTCGGTGACCCACCATTTCACGGTGACTGCGCAGGCTTCCGCTCGGTGATTGGAGACATGGATGGCCACGGTCCCGTCCTTGTGGTTTTCCAGCAGGCTGACCAGCACCGGCGCGAAGAACCGCCTGGCAAAATACTGCAGGGCCTTCCAGCGACCGTATACATCGACGGAGGACCAGGTGGCTCCCGGCCAGAGGTCGTTGATCTGCCAATACAGGAGCCCGTCCATGCGGCCCTGGATACGGCGGGCGTGTTCGGCCGCGTACTGGACGCAGATGGCCTGGATCAATTGCGAAATGACCAGCGAGCTCCCGAAACAGCGCGCCTCGCGAAACCAGTCGAGGGCGTACTTGAGGATGACCTGGTTGCCGTTCGAGGAGCGTTGATGGTAGTCCGCCACCCAGTTGACGAGGTTCCGTTCGTCCGGGGCGGTGTACGATTCGACCGTACGCAGTTCCGGATAGCTCTGGAAACCGAACTCCGACATGAACCGGAAAACCCATGTGCGCTGAGACTCGATCGACTGTCCGCCGAACCAGACGCTCCATGAGTGCGCGTCGCCGGCGGTCGGGTCCCAGCAGTTGTGGCGGCCCTGGCCGGGGGTGTGGCCGCTCGAGGGCCAGTAGGGTGTCACACCGTCCTCCTCATCGACAACTTTCGGCAGCAGTTCATCGAAGAGGGCAAGGTAATCCTTCGGCGGCATGGCGTAGTCCGTCCATTCATTGATGTCAAAACGGACCAGTCCCTGCTCGATCTCGTTGTTGCCGCACCAGAGGGCGAGGCAGGCACGGTGGCGCAGGCGCCTGACATTGTCCCGAGCCTCGGCTTCCACGCTTCGCATGAAATTGTCGTCAAATGATGGATACGTCGAGCAGGCGAACATGAAATCCTGCCAGACAAGAATCCCCAGCTCATCGCACAGGTCGTAGAAGCGGTCGTCCTCGTAGATGCCGCCTCCCCAGACGCGGATCATGTTCATGTTGGATTGCGCGCAGGAATCCAGCAGGTGCCGGTAGGTCGCATCGCTGATTCTCGACGGGAAGACATCGCAGGGAATCCAATTGCCACCCTTCATGAAGACGTCGCGGCCGTTCACCCGGAACTTGAAGCTCTCCCCGAATGCGTCCTTTTCCCGCACCAGCTCGCAGGTCCGCAACCCGATGCGCCTGCGGTCGGTATCCAGAACCGTTCCATCCGCACGGACCAGTTCCGTGACCAGTTCATACAGCGGCTGCTCTCCCATGCCGTTCGGCCACCACAGCCGCGGCTTCTCCACCACAATCTCACCCGGATACCCATCAGACTTCCCGACTACCTTCCCATCAAACAACAAGTTGAAACGCAATTCACCTTTACCGAAAACATCCGCACTCAACCCTAGATAAATCTTTGCGTCTTTGCGTCTTTGCGAGATTTTCACTCCCTCAATCCGCGCATCAAACCCTAGCAGCCTCACGCTCCGCCAGATCCCCGCCGTCGGCGCCATCAAGCCCCAGTCCCAACCGAAGGCGCAGGCCATCTTGCGCACGTAGCTCTTGCCGTAGAAACTCTCATGAAAAACGTTCCATCCAGGTAGCCTGCGCTCGGAATCCCGCTGCTTCATATAGGGCAGGGGAGAGTGGAAGGTCAGGCGCAATACGTTGTCCCCTTGACGCAGTTTATCTTTTATCCCCACCTCCCAGGTCCGGTGCATGTTATCCGCCTCAAGGACAACCGACCCGTTTAGTTCGACCGTGCAGAAGGTGTCCAGCCCCTCGAAACGCAGCAGCACATGCCGGCGGGAAAGCAGCTCCGCATCCACTTCGAACTCGCGCTCGTAAATCCAGTCCCTGTGTGCGACCCAGTGAATATCCTTTTCATTGTCGCGGTACCATGGATCGGGAATCTTCCCGGCCGCGAGCAGGTCCGTGTGCACGCAACCCGGGACGGTGGCGGGGAGGGAGTGCTCGGACATGCTGTCCCGGAGTTGCCAACTTCCGCCAAGGTCAGTCGAGATAAGGGGATGTGTTGAGGACATGCCGGCGACTTCTGTTGTAGACCGCTGCTTTGTTCAAGAAAAATGAAACACAATGAATCGGCGCTTCAGCGCCGACCGCAGATCAAGCCACCCTTTCACGCCGTAACCTGCGCTGAAGCGCCGCCTCATCTGGCGTCAGTACGCTCCGGTTCTTGGAGGTGGGGTCCGGCGGTTGGTGGGAGTGCGGGAATCGAGCTCCTTGCGCAGGCGCTGGAGGGCGGCCGCCTCAAGCGGATCCTCCGCCAGATTGAGAAACTCACGTGTATCCCGTTGCCGGTTCCAGAGGATTTCCTCGTTGTCCGAACTTGCGGCATAAGTATGCGGGCCCATCCGCACCGTCCGCCAGCGGAGGCCGTCCTTTTCGAATTCCTGGTAGCAGGATTTCCGTTCCCAATATTGCCCCCCTTCCAGCAATGGGCGGAGCGACTTTCCTTGGAACGCCCCCGGAACCGGTACTCGCGCCAGGTCGAGAAAGGTTGGCGCGAGGTCGACCAGTTCGACGGGGGCATCGCTCCGCAGGCCGGCCGGAATTCTTCCCGGCCACCTAATGACCAAGGGAACCCGCATGATGCAGTCATGACCCGGCGGGCCTTTCTGCACCTGACCGTAATCGCCGAGGAACTCCCCGTGATCGGAGGTGAAGACCACGAGAGTGTCCTGCTCCAGGTCCTGCTCTCTCAGGAAATCGAGCAGCTTTTTGATCTGCTCATCGACATGGGTGGTCAGGGCGTAGTAGGCGGAGATGATCCGGCGCCATTGCGCTTCCGTCTTTCCCCGCGCACCGGCACCACCGTCCTTTGGCTGCAATTTCTCCGGCCATGCCGGAAGGGGCATATCTTCCGGGTCGTAGCTGTCCCATATCCGCTTTGGTGGATTGACCGGGGCGTGCGGCGCATAGAATCCGGCACAGACAAACCATGGCCTGCCTTGCGGCGCCTCCCGGATAGCCTGTATCGACTGTTCCGCGACAAAGGCGGAATGTGTCAGCTCCTCCGGACCGCGGAAGGCATAGGGCTGATCGGTCTCCCGCGGCTCAAGTTCATGGCGCGGGCCCTCGCAGATCGGCGGGGAGGAACAGCGGCACCTGTCGACTTCTCCCGGCGCGCGCGCCCGAATCCAGTCGATGTAGGCGTCATCGTAGCAGCCCGGTTCATCTGAATTGACAAGCAGGTCGAATCCATAATCCGGATGTGGCAAAGAATGGTCCCGGTTGGAATGATTAAGGAAGTGCAGCTTGCCGATGTTGGCCGTCCAGTAGCCGGCCTCCTTCAGGTAATGCGGAAAGATCGGTACATCCCGCGGCATTTCGATCCCGTTGCAGGTGTTGCCCAGGACGCTTGGATACAACCCCGAAAACAAACTGTGCCGGGAGGGCATGCAGACCGGGGCGTTGCAGCAGGCCTGGGAAAAATACGCACCTTCCAATCCGATCGAATCAATGGCCGGGGTCCGGATTTTCGGGTTGGCCAGCCCGATCGCATCGGGGCGCTGCTGGTCGGTGAAAATGAAGAGAATATTTGGACGCTTCACCCGGCCAGTATCAATCGACCAAATTTTTCCGCAAAGAAAATATGCACTGTTTGGAGAATCCGCTTTTACCCGGGAGCCGTTTCCTGACATTTGTGTTTATGGATGAATAAAGGATACACCAGGAACCCTGTCCCGCTTGATCGAACCCGGATCCCCGAACCCGTTTTCGATGAACAGCCGGGCTATATCGACTTTTACTGGAAAGCCTGGGAGCTGGCATGGGACCATGTCGTGGAAAAGCCCGGTGCCCCGGCCTCCCCCTACATCGACGAGGCCTTCGATCCCGACACCATCTGGATCTGGGATACCTGCTTCATGGTGCATTTCTGCAAATACGCCCCCGATCTATTCCCGGGAATCCAGAGCTTCGATAACTTTTATAAACCGCTGCACGAGGGTGTCACGTCTTCCCTCAAGATCCAGCATCCCGACAACCCGCCCCTGTTTGCGTGGATCGAGGATGAATATCTTCGTTTTACCGGAGATAAACAACGCGTTGAAGGAATCCTGGGTTATCTGCAGGCACACTATACCTTCATCGAAAACGCGAAATTCGAGCAATCCGTCGCGGGCGCAGTCTGCCCCGCCTTCACGCAAAAGGAAGCCAGCGGCTACCGCTGGAACGGAATTGCCTCCGGCATGGACAACACACCGCGGGGTCGTGAACAATATGACACCATTCTCTGGTTCGACCTGCTCGCGCAACAGGGGCTCGCGGCAAGCCGGATCGCCAGGCTGGCCAGGCTAATCGGCCAGGATGGGATCGCGGATGAATTCACCGCAAAGTTCGAGTCCTTGAAAGAGCTCGCCAACCGCCTCTACTGGAATCCGGATGACGGGACCTATTACGACATTTCGCGCAAGGATCCCAGCCGGCAAAGCAAGGTGAAGACCCCCGCCGCCTTCTGGGGGCTCCTGGCGGGGTTCTGCAATGCCGATCAAGCGGCCAGGCTGGCCCATCTGGCACAGGATTCAAATACAGGATTCGGTGGTCCTGTCCCCTGGCCAAGCGTCTCCCCCGACGATCCGGACTTTCATCCCGATGGCTACTACTGGCAGGGAGGTGTCTGGCTCCCCATGGCCTACATGGGGACCTGCGCCCTGCGATCGGCCGGGCACCACGCCATCGGTGATCAGTTGGCGGCAAATCTACTGAGCCACATGTTCCGCACTTGGCGGGAATACGAGCCTCAGTCAATATGGGAAGCCTACAGCCCGACCAAGCCCGAACCGGCCACCGACAAGGCGGAATTTGCCGGCCAGCGCGTCCGGCCGGACTTCTGCGGCTGGTCCGCCCTTGGACCCATCTCCCTGTTCATTGAAAGTGTCATCGGTATCCATTCGGTGGACGCGCTTTCCAAAACGATCCACTGGCACCTGCACCGCGACTCGCGACATGGGATTAAACGACTCAAATTCGGGGATATCACGACAAGCCTGCTTTACGAACGCGGCACCGTCCAAGTGAGGTCATCCGGCGACTATACGCTGGTTATAAACGAAAAGTCGGTTCCAATTAAATCGGCGACAATCCAGACGATTCGTCTTTAAGTGGCGCGTTCTTCGAGTCGCGCGTTTACGCGCGAAGGCCGTCGCGGCCAACCGATCCGGGCAAGGCCTGGCTGATCAAGCAGGTCGCCTTCGCCCTCGGCTTCAAGACCGTCGCCCGCTTCTCCACCTGGTTCAAACAACAGGCCGGTCAGAGCCCGAGCGCTTTCGCTATACGTTGAGTCCGGCCACCTTCGCCAGCGCCACCTGCCGTTGGTCGAAACTGACAAATTCATTCACTTTCAACTGCACAGCACACGCCACATGCAGTATATCCAGCGTTCGACAGCCCAGCTGTCCCGTTTCCTTCGAAAGCCGGTCAAAATCCGTCAGCAATGAACTTCGATCAATCTCCGGACAAAAGTAATGCCCCCGCTTTTTGCGCTCATGAAAAAGCTGGAGCTGATCTTCCACCTGCCTTTCCGACAAGTTCTCCCAAAATACCTGGAGGCGCAGGGCGGTGATCAGCTCCATCTCCTGGATTTCCCAGACCGGCAGTGGAATCGACTGGGAGCTGACCTTCTCCTGCATGCACCCGCTCGTATCCCTCCTCGCGGATGTATAGCTTGATCAGGGCACTCGTATCCAAATAGATCACCAGCGCCCCTCGCGATTGGCCAAAACCGCCTC
>JBNGDP010000019.1:0-42626 GCA_049975345.1 Oceanipulchritudo sp.
GGGGGGGCTTCGTTCCCCGCTTTTCCCTTGAATACGGGTTCCGGCTGGCGATTAATGGGAACCGATGAGCGATTCCAATCCAGGGGGGCTGGGACCTCCACGCCGGAGCTTGCCGGAGTATCTGCGCCGTCACTTCACGGATACGCAGCGGTATCTCATCATCTGGATCCTCACCGGGCTGGCCTGCGGATTGGCGGCAGTGGCCTTTCACCAGGCGATTGACCTGCTCTTCCATCTGGTCCGCGAGGCGGCTGCCTGGCTGGGAGGCGGCAATGGGCCGATGTGGTATTTCTATCTGGCAATCGCCCCGATGGTGGGGGGGCTTCTGACCGGATTGCTCCTCGTGTACGCGGAGCCATCCGCCGGGGGATCCGGTATTCCCCGCACCAAGGCCCAGTATTACCGGGATTTTGGCGTGCTCCCCCTGCGGGAGGCCTTTTTCCGTTTTTTCGTGGGGACCCTTTCGGTGGGATTTGGCATGAGTCTTGGGCGGGAGGGACCGACCGTCCACATCTGTTCCGCCATTGCCTCGCGAATCGGGCAGGCCTTTGGCCTGGCCAAGAAGCGTGTCCAGGCGATGGTTCCGCTGGGAATGGGGGCCGGTATCTCCGCCGCCTTCAACACGCCCATGGCGGCCGTCTTCTTTGTGTTCGAGGAACTGCTGGGGGATTTCAGCAGCAAGTCCTTTTTCGGCATTTTCATCTCCGTGGTGATCGCCGCGGCGGTCCAGCGGATCATCATCGGGGAGCATCCCGCCTTTGATATCGAACTCGGCCCGATTTCCACGGACTGGTGGATGCTGCTGGCGATTCCCCTGGGGCTGCTTTGCGCGCTGTTCGGGAAGGTGTTTGTGGAATGCATCCTCCTAGCGCGCCAGTACTTCCGGGATGGGAAAGCGGTTCCGGAATGGGTGAAGCCCGGCATCGGCGGCCTCGGGGTCGGGATTGTGGGCGTGACCGTGGCCTTTCTTTCCAACGGGAACCTTGGCATTTTCGGCATCGGGTACGGGGATCTGGATGCGGCCCTCAACGGCCGGATGACGGTGATCTTCGTCGTCGCGCTGCTGTTTTTCGGGAAAATCATCGCGACCGTCCTTGCCTACGGGAGCGGGGGCAGCGGCGGGTTGTTCGCCCCCACGCTGTTCATCGGGGGCATGCTGGGTGCGCTGATGGCCCTCCTGGCCCAGCCGCTTATCCACCACGGCGATGAAATCAACGGGGCCATGGCGCTTCTCGGGATGGGGGCTTTCTTTGCCGCGGTGATCCGTTGCCCGATGACCTCCATTGTCATTATCTGGGAGATGACCGGCCAGTACGCGCTGATCCTGCCCCTGATGGTCGGGAACATGCTGGCCTGGCTGATTTCCAGCAAGCTGCAGCCCGTTCCCCTGTACGATGCCCTTCTCCTGCAGGACAGGATCAACCTGAAAAAGATGCCCCACTACCGGGGCGACCAGGACTGGCGCAATCTCCCGGTGAGCACCATCCTCTCATTCGATCCGGTGACGGTCAGGGAAACCGCCTCCCTTGGGGAAACGCTGGAGGAGATCAGGCGGGAGGGATTGAAGCACCACGCCTATCCGGTGGTGGATCCTTCCGGACGCCTTGCGGGCATGATCACGCATCATGAGATCGAGGAGCGGGCAAGGGAATCCGCCACCCTGAGCATCGCTGAAATGATTCCCGGCCAGCGCATCATCACGATCTTCCCGGAGACCTCGATCCGGGATGTGGCCAACACCCTCGTCATGGAGGATGTCCTGCAGGCGCCCGTGGTCAGCTCCAAAGACAAGGGCAAGCTGATGGGCATCATCACCCTGCATGACATCGCGCGGCAGCAGAACGCGATCGACGACTCACTCGGCCGGTGAGGGCTCCGGTTCCGCCTCCCCGGTCTGCTCCGCCTGCCCGTCCGCTTCCTGGGCCTTTCTGGCTTCCTCGGCGGCAACGGCGGCGGCCAGCCCGACGGGGACGCCCAATCCGGCCAGGGCAAGGTGGGTCTTGTAGGAGACCGGCTGCCAGGAGAGGACGTGATAGGCGTCCTCCTCAAGGAGGGCCACGCCCGCCTGCGGGCCGGTGTACTTCTTCAGGAACCCCTTCAGTTTGCCCAGCAGGGGAGCGGCCGGGTTTTCGGCGGGAATCGCCTGGTCCATCCGGTCAATCTGCAGCTCGCCGACCCGCTCATGGACATACCAGAAGGAAAGCCCTTCCGTGGGAAGACCCGCGAGGGCCTTTGCCAGGGCGGGTGAAGGATCACGTCCCCCCTCCTGGCTGAAAAACCAGTCCCTGGAATCATCCGTCAGGGAGATCAGCAGGTCGTTCGAATCGGGCAGGGCCTCGAGGATCAAGGAAATGAACCCGGCCTGGGGGATCGGGAACACCCCCTTCCTGCGGTCCCCGTCCCGGACGAATCCGGCCTGCTGCAGAAAGGGATCGAGGGTCGGGAGAAGGTTCCCCATGCCGGCGATCCGGATGATGCCGTTTCCCTGCAGCATGGCGACAAAACCGGGAACCCCCAACATGTCGTAGTTGGGCCGCATGGCGATCTGGATGCGCGTCCTTGACTGGTTCACCAGATCCTGCAGGGTCAGCCCTTGCTCATTGAGGGGCTGGGACATCTGGCCGTCAATGATGCCTTCCCCGAGCGGGCCCATGAAGTCAATGACAAGGGCCCGGATGATCTGGTACAGGGCCGGGCCGTTGAAATTGAATTCGGCGATCAAATCGGCGTCGGCCGGTGCCTCCCGCAGGATGCCGAAGGGCTGGTTCCCGCTGCCGGCGATGAGGAAAACCCCGCCGGGAGCCCCATCGAACACAAACAGGCTCTGGTTCAGGAACCCGCCTTTCGGGCTGGCTTCCGAAACCATGGCGACGGAGTTCAGGTTACCGAGACCCAACCGGTTGAAGAGGGCCCGGAAATCAACCGGGATGGGCGGTACCTGCGGCGCGGTCTGCAGGTAGCCCAGGTACATTTCCGAGAGAAAGGCCCCCGCCGTGGCGAAGTCGTTCTCCAGGTTGGCGTAGAAGATAAATTCCGGATTCCCGACCGACAGCCGTTCCATGGTCTGCGGGCAGGAATTGGCCATAGCGAGCCCCGGCAGGCCAAGGGCGAGAAAGAAAAGCGGTCGGATTCTCATCAGGATGGGTTTTCAAGGTTATGGTTCCGCGGGCAAATCACGATTGTCCCGGCACTTGCAGGAAACAGTTTTGGTCGTACCGTGGAAGCATGGCAACGCCAAAGGCATTCTCCGGGGAGGAAATCACACGCATCCGCGAGGCCTTTCCCATTTTGCGGCAGGAGGTCAACGGAAGCCCGCTCGTGTATCTCGACAATGCCGCCACAACCCAGAAACCGCAGGTCGTCATCGACCGCCTTGCCGGCTTCTACCGCCGGGAAAACGCGAACATCCACCGGGGAGTGCACGCCCTCTCCCAGCGGGCCACGGAGGCCTATGAAGAGACGCGTGCCCATGTCGCCCGTTTTCTTGGGGCGGCCCATCCGGGCGAAGTGGTCTTCACCCGGGGTGCCACCGAGGCGATCAACCTTGTGGCCGACTGCCTGGGACGGTTCCACTTCCGCGAAGGGGACTCCGTCCTCCTGACGGAAATGGAGCACCACGCGAACATCGTTCCCTGGCAACTGCTGAGGGATCGCATGGGCATCCGTCTCGGGGTGGTCCGCATTGGCGATGACGGGGTTCTCGACATGGAGGATTACCGGGAAAAGCTCCGGCAGTTGCAGCCCGCCCTGGTGAGTGTGGTCCACGTTTCCAATTCCCTCGGACTGGTCAACCCGGTGCGGGAAATCATTGCCGAGGCGCATGGCGAGGGGGTTCCGGTCCTCGTCGACGCGTCGCAGGCGGTCCCCCATTTTCCCGTGGACGTGGGCGGGCTGGACTGCGACTGGCTGGTCTGCAGCGGACACAAGGTCTTTGCCCCGACCGGCATCGGGGTGCTCTATGGCAAGCGGAGCTGGCTGGAGCGGTTTCCTCCCTACCAGGGGGGAGGGGACATGATTGAATCCGTCAGCTTTGAAACGTCGGTCTTCAAGGGCCCTCCCGAGCGCTTCGAGGCGGGCACCCCCAACATTTCGGGGGCGATCGCCCTTGGCGAGGCGCTCTCGTTTCTTGAATCCCTCGACCGGCAACGCCTGCTTGAGCATGAGGCGGCCCTGTTGGCGGCCGCCACCGCGGGCCTGGGGGAGATTCCCGGCTTGCGGATCATCGGCACCGGAGGGGAAAAGGCCTCGGTTCTCTCCTTTGTCATGGAGAACGTGCATCCCCATGATATCGCTTCCTTTCTCGATGCGCAGGGAATCGCCATCCGCGCCGGGCACCACTGCACCCAGCCGCTGATGACCCGGATGGGGCTGCCGGGCACCGCCCGGGCCAGCTTCGCCTTCTACAATTCCCTCGAGGAGGTGGAGCGCCTCGTTCGCGCCGTCCGGAGGATCCGGGAATTCTTCGCTTGAGGCCCTACCGGTTCAGGGTTTCGGCAATGGCCGCACAAAGCCGCCCGATGTTCGTGTCGTTGATGCCGGCAACATTGATCCGGCCGCTTTTCACAATGTAGATGCTGTATTTTTCGCGCAGTTGCTGGACCGTTTCCGGGCTCAATCCGGAAAAGGAGAACATGCCCCTCTGTTCGCGGATGAAGGAAAAATCCCCCGGGGCTCCCGCATTGGCCAGTTCGGCGACAAAGCGTTCCCGGACCGTATGGATCCTCACCCGCATGGCCTTGAGCTCCTCTTCCCATTGCTGGTGCAGGGCGGTGTCGTTGAGGACGGTCGAGACGATCCCGCTGCCATGGGCCGGCGGGTTCGAGTAGTTGGTCCGGATCAACGCCTTCAGCTGGCTGAGAATACGGGCCGCCTCATCGGAATTCTTGGCGACGACATGCAAGGCCCCGACGCGGTCCTGGTACAGCCCGAAGTTCTTTGAAAAGGAGGAGCAGACGAGGAATTCAAGCCCGTATTCCGAAAAGGCGCGGATGCCCACCGCGTCATCGATCCACCCGGTGGCGAAGCCCTGATAGGCGAAATCGATCACCGGCAGGAGCCGCCGCTCCTTGCACACCTTGGCGATGGTTTCCCAGTCGTCCGGGGACGGATCGACCCCGGTTGGATTGTGGCAGCAGGCATGCAGGAGCACGGCGTCGTTCTCCGGGATGTCCTCCAGGACGGTGATCATTCCATCCAGGTTGAGCCCGTGGTTTTCGGGATCGTAATACGGATAGGTTTCAATATCGAGGTCGGCGGACCGGAAGATTCCCTGATGGTTCGCCCAGGTCGGGTTGCTCACCCAGATGCTCCGCTTGCCCAGACAGTTCCGGATAAAGTCCCCCGCCAGGCGCAGGCCGCCGGTCCCCCCGGGCGTATGGGCCGAGGCGATGCGCCCGGTTTCGATCATTTCATTGCCCACCCCGAACACCAGTCGCTGGGCATGGCCGAGATAGTCCGGATGGCCATTGATCGGGAGATATCCCTTGCTGGCGGAGGCCCTGGCCAGTCGCGCCTCGGCTTCACGCACCGCCTCAAGGACCGGCGACGTTCCCGAGTCGTCCTGGTAAACGCCGACCGACAGGTTGATTTTATCCGGGTTGGGATCACTCCGGAATGCTTCCGTCAATCCCAGGATCGGGTCCGGGGGTGCGGCCTGAACGAGTTCAAACAGATTCATTGGCGCCTATGAAGCGGATGCCGCCTCGAACATCAAGGCAGGATTTTCCGGACCGCCCTGTTTTTTTATTTCGGCATTGATTCGGCTCATTCCCGGCGCAACCTTGACCCCATCCATGAAGCAGCGCCCTTCGATCCCTTTGTTTCTCCTCCTGATGGCCGGATTGCCGGCCCTTTTGTCGGGGGAGGCATCGCCGGACCGCGTTGAGGTCGCCGGGGGCGCCGTCCTCACCGGCATCGTTGAATCCGTCGAGGACGGGATCCTGTGGATGAACACCGCCTACGCCGGAAGGCTTGCCGTGGATCTCACCCAGGTGGAGCGGATCCGGAGCGACCGGTTGATTCCCGGTGAGGTGCCGGTGCCGGTCGTCACCCATGTCGCGAAATCGCCGGAGCGGAAGGCGCTCGCCGCCAAGGTTGCGGAGGAGCCATCCGGCGGGTGGGCGCTGGAGGCGGGCCTCGATCTTTCCGCCAGCCGGGGAAATACGGAAAAGCTCGATCTCACGGTCACCGTTGACGCCCTTCTGGAGCGCGATCACGATAAATTCGATCTGTACGGACGTTACGCCTACGGGGATAACCGCGGCCGGACCACCACCAACGAGTTGATCCTCGGCACCCGCTACACCAACTTCTTCCACGACGGTCTCGGGGTCTTCATTCGCGAGGAGCTGGAGCGGGACGACTTCGAGGGACTGGTTTTCCGCTCCACCACGGCGTCCGGCCTGATCTGGCGGCTCCGTCAGGAGCGAGATCTTGCCATTGAGGCCCGTTCCGGCTTGAGTTACCGCTATGAGGACTACGCTGACGATGGCTATGAGGATTTTCCCGGTCTCGACTTCGGCCTTGATATCCGTTGGCGGTTCACGGAGTGGGCCCGTTTCAAGGGCTCCTACACCTTTCTTCCCTCGGCCGATGATTTTGAGGATTTTATCCTCGAGCAGGACAGCGGCTTCAACGTTCCCCTCGATACATCCGACAGGTGGAAGCTGCGCTTTGGAATATCCAGCAAGTACAACAACAACCCCGACGTGGGGCGCGAAAGAATGGACCTGCGCTATTATGCGCGCCTGATCGCGACCTGGAACTGAACGCCTTGATGAAAACACGCCGCTGCTCCATTTCAGGTATTCTGCTGCTCCCCCTGATCTTCCTTTGGTTCGCCGGTTGCGGCGGCGGGGATGGGGTAACCCCCATGCGCATCGCCGTCATCCCCAAGGGCACCACGCATTCCTTCTGGAAAGCCGTCCATGCCGGCGCGGTGGCGGCAAGGGATGAACTGCGGGAGGAGGGAATCTTTGTCGAGGTCCTCTGGAAGGGGCCCATGCGGGAGGACGACCGGTCCCAGCAGGTGGGCGTGGTGGAGACCTTCATCAGCCAGGGGGTGGACGGAATCATTCTCGCCCCCCTCGACCGCAAGGCCCTGGTTGCCCCGGTGCGCATGGCCCGGCAGGCCGGGATACCGGTCCTGGTCTTTGATTCCGCCCTCGACGATCCGGAGATCGTCTCCTTTGTCGCCACCAACAATTTGCGCGGCGGGGAGCTGGCGGGGGATCACCTGGCCCGCAAGATGGATGGAAAGGGAAAGGTGCTGGTCCTTCGCTACCAGGTCGGTTCCGCCAGCACGGAGGACCGGGAGGCGGGATTCCTTGCCGCCCTTGAAGCTTATCCGGGCATCGAAGTCCTGTCCTCCAACCAGTATGCCGGGGCGACCCGCGACACCGCCTTTACCGCATCGCAAAACCTGTTGAACCGCTTCTCGGGACAATTCGACGCCGTGTTCGCCTCCAATGAATCGGCCACCAACGGCATGCTGCTGGCGATGAAGGACCTGGGACTGGCGGGGAAAAGCCTCTTTGTCGGGTTTGACGGCGGGGAGCAGAACCTCGCCGCCCTGGAGAAGGGGGAAATCGACGCGCTTGTCATCCAGGATCCCTTCCGCATGGGGCATGATTCCGTCATGACCATGGTTGACTGGCTCAGGGGGCGCAGCGTTCCGGAGTATGTCGATACCGGCGTCACGGTCGTGACCCGGGAAAACCTGTCCCAACCGGAAGTCCGGAAGCTTTTGCATCCCCCGTTGGACCTGGTGGATTGATTTCCGTAAATGAACCGGTCCCCGATCGTCACCCTGCGCGGCATTCGCAAGTCCTTCGGGGCGACCCGGGCCCTGAAGGGAGTCGATCTCGAGGTCCTGCCCGGCGAGGTGCACGCCGTCATCGGTGAAAACGGCGCCGGCAAAAGCACCCTCATGAAGATCATGAGCGGGGCGCATCCGGCCGATGAAGGGGACATGACGCTTTGCGGCGAAGCCTTCACGCCGGCGAATCCGCACGCCGCCCAGCAGGCCGGGGTCGGCATGGTTTACCAGGAGTTGAACCTTGCCCCGCATCTGTCGGTACGGGAAAACCTCCTCCTCGGGATGGACCTCTCCTGCTGGGGATTCATCCGGGAGGCCCGCGAGAAGGAAATGGCCAGGACCGCCCTCGAACGCCTGGGCCATCCGGGAATCGACCTTGGCCGACCGGTCAACCGCCTCTCGATCGCGGAGCAGCAAGTGGTCGAGATCGCCCGCTCCTGCCTGCGCAATGTCCGGCTGCTGATTCTGGACGAGCCCACCAGCAGCCTTGGGCAGGCGGATGTGCGGCGCCTCTTCCGGTTTGTCCGGGAGCTCAGGAACTCCGGGGTGGGGATCATCTACATCAGCCACTTCCTTGAGGAATGCCGTGAAGTGGCGGACCGGTACACGGTGCTGCGGGACGGGGAGACGGTCGGGACCGGAGCCATGGCGGAGGCCGGCCTCGAGGACATGATCCGCCTGATGGTCGGGCGCAGCCTCGGGAACATTTATCCGAGCCGTAAGGGGATTCCGGGAGCCACCCTCCTGAAGGTGGACCAGTTGAGCGGGAAGGGCCGTCCGGTGGAGATGAGCCTGGAGCTGCGCGCCGGGGAAATCGTCGGCGTGGCCGGCCTCATCGGGGCCGGCCGGACGGAGCTGCTGCGGGCGATTTTCGGGCTGGACCGGCGAAGGAAAGGCGACGTCCTTGTCGCGGGCAGGCCGCTTGCCCGCGGATGCCCCGAACGGTCGCTGCGGGCCGGGGTCGGCCTGCTCAGCGAAAACCGCAAGGAGGAAGGGCTTTGCCTGAACCAGTCGCTGACGGACAACATGCTGATCACCCGGTTGCGGTGCTACCGGCGCGCCGGCCTCCTTTCCCCCGGAAGAATGAGGGAGCGGGCCGGCCACTGGATCGAGCGGCTCCGTATTCACGCCCCCGGCGCGGACAGCCCGGTCGACCGGCTCAGCGGGGGAAACCAGCAGAAGGTCGCCCTGGCCCGCCTGCTCGAGCATGAGGCCTCCGTCCTGCTGCTGGATGAACCCACGCGGGGAATCGACGTGCGGAGCAAGGCCCAGATCTACCGCCTGATCGCCGAACTCGCGGACGCCGGGAAGGCCATTCTCATCGTCAGCAGCCACCTTCCCGAACTTCTCGGCATGTGCGACCGGATCGCGGTGATGCGCCGGGGCCGCTGTGTCGCCGTCAAGGAGCGCCGGGAATGGACCGAGGAATCCCTTCTTGCCGCCGCCATCGGAGGAACCGCCGCATGAAAATCCCGAATGAACGTCTCCTGACCCAGGTGATCGGCCCGCTCGCCGGCCTGTTGCTGGTTGTCCTGCTCTTTTCCTTCACCCCCGGTTTCCTGTCGGCCGTCAATTTCAAGTTCATCCTGTCGCAGTCGGTCATTGTTTCGATCTGCGCCATCGGGGCCACCCTCATCATCCTATCCGGGGGCATCGACCTGTCCGTGGGATCGGTGGTGGCCTTCACTTCCGTCATGGGTGCGACCCTGCTTGAAAAGGGGCACGGCTCCGTGTCAGCGGCCCTCCTGGCCATCGGCGGCGGATTCCTTGCCGGGATGGTCAACGGCTCGATCATCGCCTGGTTCCGGATCAATCCATTCATTGTCACGCTGGGGATGATGGGCATTGTCCGTGGCCTTGCCAAGTGGCTGGCCCGCAACCAGACCGTGAACTACGACCCGGAGGCCTCCCTCAACAGGATGATGAACAACCCGCCGGAGCTTCCCCTCTGGATGCCGCCGGGCGGGGTCTGGATCGCCCTCTTGCTGGCCCTTGTGACGGGGGTTCTCCTCGCGCGCACGGCCTTTGGACGGCATGTTTACGCGATCGGCTCCAACGAAGCCACGGCCCGCTTGTGCGGGATCGCGGTGGAACGCCGGAAAGTTCTGATTTACACCATTGCCGGGGCCTTGTACGGGATCGCCGGGTTGATGCAGATGGCGCGCCTGCAGCAGGGCAGTCCCACCGTGGCTGTCGGGCTGGAGCTGGATGTGATCGCCGCGGTGGTCATCGGCGGGGCCAGCCTGAGCGGAGGAGTGGGGAGCATTTTCGGGGCCGTGGTCGGCGCCCTCATCATGGCCTGCCTGCGGAACGGCACCCAGTTGATGGGTTGGGAAACCTTCGTGCAGGAAATCATTATCGGGGCCATTATAATTCTCGCCGTGGGCCTTGACCGGTTCCGGCGGTGATGGTTAGCTCGCTGCCAGTCAATGGAAGACAGCTACATCCTGGACAGGGAATATGAGGAATTCAACCGGCTCCCCGAGTTGAAGTCCCATCTCGGTTCACTGGCGGTCGGGGCCCTTGCGGCCTCTCCCTTCCGCAAGCATGTTGTCGATCTGGCCCAGGAAAGGAAGGAATTATCCAGCGGCATGATCCTGGCGGTGGCCCTGGCCATGGGCCAGCGTTGGAAGGAGACCATACCCGACCAGAGGGTGGGAGTGGTCTTCCCGGCCGGATTGGGCGGCATCCTGACCAATCTCGCCCTGACGCTTATCGACAAGGTCCCCGTCAACTTCAATTTCAGCGCGGGTCGCGCGGCCGTCGAGACCGCCTTTGCGATCGGCCGGGTGAACAAGCTGATCTCCGCCGGCCCGGTCCGGGAAAAGGTGCCCGATTTCCCCTGGCCCGACGACATGATCGACCTGGTCGGCGAGAGAACCCACATCAACAAGAAGGATGTGCTCAAGAAGCTGGCCCTGATCACCCTCCTTCCAACGCGCGTGCTCCTGAAGCGTTTCGGTGTCCCCACAGAGGGCGGGAACCGGGAAGCCGGCCTGCTCTTTTCCAGCGGGAGCACCGGCAGCCCCAAGGGAATCCCCCTGACCCACCGGAACGTCATTGCCAACTGCCTGCAGATCAAGAGTTGCCGCCTGCTGAACAGGGAACAGGTGCTGCTGGCCTGCCTTCCCACTTTCCACAGCTTCGGGTTCACCGCGACGATGTGGTACCCCCTGCTCCACGGGGTGCGTTGTGTGACCCTTCCGTCGCCGCTGGAGACAAGGAAGATCGCCGAGGCCATCGAGGCGGAAAAGGTAACAATCATGATGGGAACGCCGACCTTCCTGCGGCCCTATTTCAAACGGGCCCGGACCGAGCAGTTGGCACCCCTCAAGTATGTGGTCAGCGGGGCTGAGAAAACGCCCCCGGGTCTGGCGGAGCGCTGGGAGCGGCATTTCGGGAGCCTCTATCTGGAGGGGTACGGCCTGACCGAAACCTCGCCGGTGGTCAGCGTAAACCTTCCGGAGATGCCGGGCCGGCCGGCCGAAAAGAAACCCGGCTCGGTGGGACGCCTCCTCCCGGGCATGCGCGCCCGGGTTGTGGATCCGGCCACCGGGGAGGTCCTGCCCGTCAACCGGCGCGGCATCCTGGACCTGCAGGGGGCGAATGTCTTCAAGGGATACCTCAACGATCGCGAAGCCACCGACCGCGTGTTTCACGACGGATGGTTCCGGACCGGCGACCTTGCCCGGATCGACGGGGAAGGGTACCTCTTCATCGAAGGCCGCGTCAGCCGTTTCTCCAAGCTGGGCGGGGAAATGATCCCCCATGGCCGCCTGGAGCAGATCATCGCCGAATGCTTCCATCTCGAGGATGCGGAATCGCCCCTGGTCGCGGTGACGGGCATTTCCGATGATGCCAAGGGGGAGGCCCTGGTCCTGCTGGCGGCCGTGGAAATCCGCGCCGAGGAGTTGCGGGCCCGCCTGCTCAAGGCCGGCATTCCCAACCTTTGGGTTCCCCGCATCATCCTGCGGGTCGATTCCATCCCCAGCCTCGCCTCCGGCAAACTGGATCTCAAGGCACTGGATGCCCTTGCCGTGCGCAAAATGCGTGAAAATACTCACTGACGCTGACGGACCGCCTCGAACAGCGCCACGGCCGCCGTGGAGGCGACATTCAAGCTGTCGGTGAGGCCCCGCATGGGGATCCGGTAGGAGGGGAATGTCTCCAGCCAGTCCGCGGACAAGCCCGTATCCTCCGATCCGAGGACCAGTGCCGTGGGGCCGCGAAGGTCGGCTTCCCAGAGGGTCTTCCCGGCCGATGGGGAGGTGAGGACCGGGTTCAATCCGGCTTCCTCCAAAAAAACAAAGGCCTCCGCATTGTCGCAACTGGCGAAGGGGACCTGGAAGAAAGCCCCCTGCGAAGCCCGTATGGTGTTGGGATTGTACGGATCGGTTACGCTCTCGGCCAGGACAAGGGCATCCGCTCCGGCGGCGTTCGCGGCCCGGAAAATGGCTCCGAGGTTGCCGGGCTTCTCGATGGATTCCAAAATGACGACCAGCGGATCCGGTGGAAGGATGAACTCCCGCAGGGTCGTTGTTTTCTGTATGCCGGTGGCGAGGAGCCCGTCGGGACCCTGCCGGTAGGCGCATTTGGCGAAGGGATCCGGGGCCAGTCGCACCAGTTCGAGGCCCGCCGCCTCCGCCTCGTGGAGGAGTTCAAAGGCGGCTTCCCCGGTGAAGGCCTCCTCACAGAAAAAGATCGTCTCCAGGGGCCATCGGCAGGCAAGCGCACGGGATATTTCCCTGAGTCCCTCGATGAGAAAGCGCTTGCGCCGCCTCCGGTACCCGCCGTCGCGCAGCCGCACCAGGTTTTTCACCCGTGGATTCTGCATACTGGTAATCCGTTCCCCCATTGGAAAGTGCGCAGCATCGGTGATCGGTGGCCAAGTTTCGAGCAAATTTGCAGCTTGAGCCCCGGGCTGGAGGGACTTCCTATGGGATTCCCGGAATATGAAAGCACCGAAGAATTTCCATCCCGAGCCGTTCCCCTATCATGAGGAGGTCGAGGTGACCATCGGGGACCTGAGCAACCTCGGCCACGGGGTTGGACGGATCGGGGAATGGGTGGTTTTCGTGCCGTTCGCCCTGCCGGGGGAGCGGGTCCGGGCCCGGATCTGGCGCAACAAGAAACAGTATTCCGAGGCCGATCTTGTTTCGATCCTGGAGCCTTCGCCGGACCGCGTGGATCCACAGTGCCCCTTGTTCGGCATCTGCGGCGGCTGCCAGTACCAGCATTATGCATATGGTGCGCAACTGGAATGGAAGCGGCGCCAGATCCGCCAGTTGCTACGGAAAATGGCCGGGCTGGAGGTGCCGGTCAACCCCTGCCTTGGCTGCCCCGGCAAGGTGTACGGGTACCGGTCCAAACTCACCCCGCACTTCCGGCGCCCGCCCCATTTGCCCGGCACCCCGATCGGCTTTCAAAAGGCCATGAGCCGGGCGATCGTCGATGTTCCTCGATGCCCCATTGCCAGTCCGGCCATCAACGCGGCCCTCGGGCCGGCCCGCGAACGCCTCCAACGGGGGGAGGCCTTGTACCGCAAGGGGGGCACCCTCCTGCTCCGGGACACCGTCGACGGGGTCGTGACCGACATGAAAGCCGTCGGGATCGAGCGGGTGGGGGATTTCAGCTTCGAATTCATTGCCGGGGAGTTTTTCCAGAACAATCCGCATGTCCTGCCCCGGATGGTGGACTACGCGGTGAAGCAAGCCTCGGGGGACGGACTCCGCAACCTGGTGGACGCCTACTGCGGCGTCGGGGTTTTCGGAATTTGCGCCCACCGGGACTTTGCCGGTGTGACCGGAGTGGAAGTCAGTGAAAGGGCCGTGGAACTGGCCCGAAGGAACGCCGACCGGAACGGGGTCCGCAACATCTCTTTCAAACTCGGAAGCGCGGAGAGCGTTTTCGCGGATCTCGGGTATTCAGCCGGGGAAACCGCGGTCCTCCTGGATCCGCCCCGGAAGGGCAGTGATGAGGGCTTCCTTTCCCAGTTGCTGGATTTCGGGCCCCGGCGGATCGTCTATGTCAGCTGCGGTCCGGACACCCAGGCCCGGGACATCCGCCAACTCCTGGATGGAGGCTATCTTGTCCGCGATGTGCAACCGGTCGACCTGTTCCCGCAAACCCGGCACATCGAGAATATCATCACCCTGGAGAGGGAGTGAAGGGCTACCGGGCCTGGTTCCATTCCCCCGAGGAGAAGCGGTCCAGTTCCCTCTGCAGAACGTCGACCGGCAGGGTCCCCTTCATGACAACGGGTTCCAGCTCCAGCCAATTGGCCAGGGCCTGGCCGAATTTCTCCTCGAAATGCCGGTCGGGAATGCCCCCGAGCAGGGCGCGGTTGAGGCTTCCCTGGATCAGGACCCCGTCCCGGGTCCGCTTCATGGCGGCACCGGCAATCTTGGCCCCCGAAACGGGGTGAACAACGTCATGGGGAGCGGGGGCCTCGAAACAGACAGCGGCCGGGCTGCCGGAGCATCCCTCGCCGGAATCCCCGGGACAGGGGGCAAGCCGGGCGGGAATGCCGCTTTCCATCAGGATATGGGCGATTTGCATGTGAAGCAGCCGGTACACTTCGAGGGCCCGGAACCGATAGCAGGGATGCTCCGGCGGGATGGTGACCGCATAGGTGAGATCCCTGCGGTGGTCGACGATGCCGCCGCCGGTCATCCGCCGGATGCGCGCCCCCCCAAAGCCTTCGGTGGAGGAACAGACAAAGGCCCATCGCTGGCTGTATCCAAACGTGATCGCCGGCTCGCTCCAGCCGTACAGGCGCCAGACTGCCTGGGTGGTGTTCCTGCCAAAGACCAGCATTGTGGCGTCGATTGCCATGTTGCCGGCCGCCGGGTCGCGGTCGTGTGGGATTTGACAAATTCGCATCGGCTGGGATTGATCTTCATGGAAAAGTCCTTAAACCGACAATCCTTTATTCTTTATTATTATACCTTCTTCAAATAGAAATGCATGAATAACAATTTATTCTCTCACGGTGGCACGGAGAGCACAGAGAAAGTATTGATCCAGTCTCCGAGCGCTCCGTGGCTCCGTGAGAGATTATTGAGAACTTAGGCGGATTCATTTTGATTTGGTATTACTCAGCAATTGATTTAGTTTGCACTGATTCGCTAATCATCGGGATCGGGATCGCTATCGGTATCGGGTCTCGGACCGCATTATAGGCGGGTTTCACAACGTCCAAGACCCGATTGATCTCACCTGTTTGAGTTTCGGATTAATAATGAACTACCAGGACCTGACGCGCCGGCAGATTGCCTCCCTGCCCGTCTACCAGCCCGGCAAGCCGGTTGAACTGGTGGCAAGGGAAAAGGGGATCCCCCTCGATTCCATCATCAAGCTGGCTTCCAATGAAAACCCGCTGGGCTCGCCCCCCGGCGCGGTCGAGGCCGTTCGCAGGGCGGCCGCGGACATGGCCCCCTACCCGGACAACAGCGGATATTCCCTTCTTCAGGCCCTTTCCCGCAAGCACGGGTTTGCCCCCGAGCAGATCACCCTTGCGTCCGGTTCCAATGAGATTTTCTACCGGTTGTGCGACCTCTTCGCGGAGCCGGGCACCGAGGTCGTTGTCGGCGAGTACGCCTTCATTTCCTACCGGATCGGCGCCATGCTGGCGGGTGCCACCGTGGTTCCGGTGCCCATGCCGGGCCTGCGGCACGACCTCGACGCGATGCTGGAGGCCGTCACGGAGCGGACCCGCCTGGTCTTTCTCCCGAATCCCAACAATCCCACCGGCACCTGCCTTGCGGCCTCCGAGGTGGAACGGTTTGCCCGGTCGCTTCCGGAGTGGGTCGTCTTCTGCTATGACGAGGCCTATGCCGAGTACGAGGAAGAGACCCTCGACGTCTCCGCCCTGATCCGCGACGGGCTGAAAATCATCGGCACGCGAACCTTTTCCAAGGTCTACGGCCTTGCCGGCCTGCGGATCGGGTACGGGTATTCCCATCGCTCCCTGGCGGAACTTCTGAACCGGGTCCGGCCTCCATTCAACACCGGTAGTCTGGCCCAGGCGGCGGCAATCGCCGCCCTTGAGGATGACCAATGGGTGGCCACCAGCCGGAAGGTCAACGCCTCCGGCCGCCGGCAGTTGCGGGAAGGCATCGAGGCCCTCGGCTACGAAACCTCGGGGAACCATGGCAATTTTATCCTTTTTTCGGCTGGAGATGCGCAGAAGCTGTGTCAGTCTCTTCAGCAAATGGGTGTGATTGTGCGACCACTGGCGGGGTATGGACTTCCGAACCACTTGCGTGTGAGCATTGGTGCGGAACCTGGAAACGCACGGTTTCTCGAGGCCCTCGGCCGGTTAACCAAATAAGGAGAGGTCGACGTCCACGACTTGACTGTAGTGACAGCCGAACTCCCACCATACACCGTCCAACTGATCGGCATCCCGCTCACGCTTTTCCTGAACGCGCTGCTGGTGGCCTGTGAATTCAGCCTCATCAAGATCCGGTTCAGCCACTTCAACCGGGATTTGCGGGAAAAAGTGGATGGAAGCAGGTACCTGGGACCCTTGCTTGTCTCCGGGGACCGCACGATCCGCGTAATCCGGCTTGGATTGACCGTCTGTCTCCTGCTCTACGCCCTGTTCAGCTTTCCCCTCCTGGATGCCCTTCTTTCCGGTCTGGAATGGAGGCTCTACGGCTTTTCGACGCCGCTTTCGGCGTTGCTGGCATTTGTGATCGCCCTCACCCTGCACCAGCTTGTGGGGGAGCTGTTCCCCAGGGTCCTCGGTCTGGCATACCCCCTCCAGAGCCTCCGCCTGGGGGCCCCCGTGATCGGCCTTCTGGGCTGGCTCACGCGACCGATCCGCCTGTTTGTCCTGGGGATTGTCCGCTTTCTCTGGCGCCTGTGGCGCAATGAGCCGCTGCCGGACCTCGACTCCCTGGACCTTGAGACGCAGGTCGAGCTCCTGCGCAAGGAGTCCCCGGAAATGTCCATGGTGGCCCAGCTTATCCTGAAGAACACCCTGGCCATGCGGGATCTCGAGGTCGCCGATATCCTTCTCCCCCGGAACCAGGTGAAGTACTTCGACCTCAACCTTCCCCTCGCGGACAACCTGAAACTTGCCAAGGAAACCGGGCATACCCGCTTCCCCCTCTGCTACGGCGATCTGGACCGCTGCATCGGGCTGGTGCACATCAAGGACATTTTCCGGTATCCCGGCCCCCTCGAAAAGCTGGACCTGCGCCGCATCAAGCGCAACATGATCCGCATTGAGAGCGACGAGCCGATTGAATCCGCCCTCACCAAACTGCTTTCCCACCGGATGCACATGGCCCTCGTCATTGACGAGTTTCGCGGTACCGAGGGAGTGCTGACCCTGGAGAGGATTCTCGAGCAACTGGTGGGGGATATCCGGGACGAGTTTGACGCTGACGAGGAAGTCCTGATCCGGCCCGACATGGATTCCGACGAATCCGTTGTTTCGGGTTTGACGCCCCTTCATGAGATCGAATCCGCATTCGGAGTCGAGATCGAGAACGAGGAAGTCTCCACCATCGGCGGTCTGATCACAGCGGAGCTGGGACGGATTCCCGAAGTCGGCGAGGAGATTGACCTGTCCGGGCTGCACATTGAAATAACAGCCGTGGAGGAAACACGGGTGGGCGAAGTGCGTATCCGGGCAGCCAATCCATCCGGGCAATCGGAAAACGGCCCCGAGGAAAACAATTGATCAGGCGGCCGGTTCGGGCTGCTCCTCCTGGGCGCGTCGCTCCCAGATGTCCCAGTCCATCTCTTCGCGTTCGCTGAGGATGGCTCCCAGGTTGTCCAGCAGGGCGGTGCGGTTCCTCGTGAAGAGAAACCGGTCGCTCTGGAGGCGGTTGCGGATATTCTCCAGAAGGTCGTAATCGGGCCGGCGCATGTCAAACAGGGCCTGGAGATGGGAATTGAGCGAGAAGAAGGCGCCCTGTTCCATTTCCACGTCGATCAAGGTCGCCAGCACCTGCTCGTTTTTCGGATCCCGTCGATAGGCCTCCTCCAGCAGGAGAAGGGCCTGCTCACCCAGGTCCCGGTCCCGGAACCGCCGGGCCGCCTGGAAGAGCTGCGAGACGTTGGTGCGGCGGGAATCGAGGAAATTTTTCAGGTAGAGGTTTCCGAGTTCGGTATCCCCGTAGCCGAAATACGCCAGCGACCGGATCGCGTTGAAGCTTCCCTCGGCATTCAACAACCAGGACGGATCCTCCTGGATGAGTTCATTGCACAGATCGATCGCTTCCGCGTAATCCCCGTTCTGGACGAATGCCTCCGCCAGGGTCAGGCTGAACAGGCTGAGGGCATACCCGTTTTCCAGGGCGATTTCGTAGAGCCGGGAAGCGCCTTCGACATTCCCGTATTCCGCGCAGATGCGCCCAAGGGCGATCATGGCCTGCTCGTCGTTGCGGTGTTCGCGGATCATTGCCTCAATCTCGCGGTCCCGACGGTCCAGGCGGCCGGAGGCCGAGAGAACGTCGATCAGCAGGATACGCGGCTGCCAATCCATGGGGTTGCGAATGACCAGTTCAAGGGCGGCCTCACGGGCTTCGTCATACATTTCCCTTGATTTGAAGGACTGGATCAACTGCCGGTAAACGGGATCCGCCTGTTCCACCGGGATGCCGAGAAGGACGGACTTCAGGATTTCGGTGGCTGTCTCCGTGCGGCCCGTCCGGGAATACAGCTGCGTTCCCAGGATCACCCCGTCCATGGTTTGCTTCAGATCGGTCTCCTCGAAGAGTTCCCGGGCAATCCCGAATTTCCCGTGGAACATGGCCGCCTGGAGCCGGCTCACCCGGAGAATCTGCCTGATGTCCTCCGGCAGGTCCTCCTGCAGCATTTCCTCCGTGAGGGAAAGGATCTTGTCATCCTCCTTCTGGGAGAGCAACAGCGTGAAGGTCAGTTTGGCATATTCGGTGTCGGTTTTGCCATACTCGATGCCCTGGACGAGGATGTCGGCGGCCAGCTCCGGCCGCCAGCCCGCGTAAATCTGGGCCAGCAGCATGCGGCCCTCGAGGCTGGAGGGGGACCTGGCCACGCCTTCGCGGAGGAGCGAGAAGGCCCGGCGGTAATCTTCCCGCTCAAGGGCGGCCTTGCCCTGCTCGATCTGGTATTTTCCCTGTTCAACGCGCACCGCGGCCCGGTTCATCGGGAAAAAGATCATGTCCACAAAGGAGACATCCTCAAAATCCCGGACTTCCCTGAAAAAGTAATACAGCCCCCAGGACTTGACCGCCCAGCCGAGGATCCCCATGACCAGCAGAAGGACCAGCACCCGTCCCCAGCGGATGTGGATCCGGACGGATTTACCGGGCGTCATCTCCCGGGTGGCAAACCCGAGCCAGGCCGAATAGCTCCGGGTGGATTCCCTGCCTTTTTCCTTTGAATTTGTTTCCTCACTCATTTTCAGCGTGCCTTCGTGTAGCCCTATCGCATTCGAAATTCTTGACTTGTCAACGGTTTCAACCTTTCCCAGCATGCGATTTTTGACGATTTACCGGGATTTGTTAGTTGAATTCTCCGGCGAATCCATGCAACATCCCTCCCAGTTGCTTGATCAACTTTCTATCCATGAGACATTTAACCAAAAATATCACCCTTGCAGGGGTCGTTTTCACCACGGCCCTCCTCAACGCCTCCCCCCTGTTGCAGTTCGGGGAGAATGCCCAGTTGCACTTCCTGACGGATCTTTCCTTCGGTTATGAAGACAATGTGTTTCTCCAGGAAGACAAGCTGGAGGACACCTACCTGATCTTCTCTCCCGGGCTTGAATTGCGGCTCTTCCAGGAGGGGACGGCCTCCGCCACCATCCGCTACCAGCACCAGTTCATCCGGTACAGCGACTACTCCATCCTGGACGAGGAATTCTCGGACCTTGAGGCCCAGGTCACCTATAATTCCGGGGTTGTCCTCACCAATGCCTACGCTTCCTACCGGGAACGCTACACCAAGGGCTGGGCCATCGATGAGATCTGGGAGATTTACGAGGCCCTGATCCGGCGCAAGGAAACCAAGGTCGGGGCCAACATGAAGTACGACCTTTCCCGTCTCACCGCCATGCAGGTTGGAATCGATTACTCGGAACTGGATTATGATTTCAAGAATTACATCAGCCACGACTCGATCTCCGTGCCGGTAACGCTATTCTACCAGATCCGGCCGAAAATCGACCTCACCGCCGGATTGCGGTACCGGACCACCGACACCTCCAATGACATCGAATACGATGATTGGTATGCCTACATCGGGGCGATCGGGGAGCTTTTCAGTCCGGTCTTCCTGGCCGACTTTTCAATCGGCTGGCAGGATCGCGACTCCAGCTTTGACCCGGCAAGCGATTCCTCGATGACCTACGATCTCTCCCTCATTTACACCGGAAACCCGAAGTCCACCGCCTACATCACCTTCGCCCAGGATTTCAACACAAGCTCCTTCCAGGGGGACTCCTATGTGTTCACAAGTGCCACACTGGGAGGGAATTACACGCTGTCCAGCACGGTCGGCGTGTACGCTTCGGTGGCCGTGGGTCAGAATGACTACTCGGTTGCAGACCGGAAGGACGACCTGTACATTCTCCGCCTTGGGGGAACCTACCGCCCCAATGAATACCTCTCCGTCAACGCCTATTTCAACTACCAGGATGTTGAACGTGACTTGAGTGGGAATTCCTTTAATTACGACGCCAGCGAAATCCGGGTGACCGCCTCGCTTCGGTACTAAATTGCGGAGGGTCTTGAACGTTGCCTTTTTTGGAGGGGTCAATTTGAGTTGACCTCTTCCTTTTTTAAGAATTCAGCCATATTCATCCATGAATTTCCCCCAAAAAAACGCTTTCCGTGCCCTTGCTTGTGTCGGGGCACTGGTTTACTGCGCCCTTTCCGGGTATGCCCAGGAGGAGCAGGGTTCCTCATCCATTCCCGATTTCGGTGCCAAGGCCTCCGGTTCCTATGTGATCTCCCCTCTCGATTACCTGCGGATCGCGCTCTTCGTCGCCGATGAGCAGCAATTCAACACGGAGCTGCGGGTTTCCCAGAACGGGACCATAACCGTGCCCCATCTGGGCACGATCGATGTGGCCGGACGGACCATCGAGGAGATGCGGGAGCTTCTCTACGAACCCTACAACCGCGATTATTACGTCAACCCGCACATTGACATCACGGTCCTCGGCTATGCGGAACGGAGCGTAACGGTCATCGGCAAGGTGAACCGCCAGGGGTTGGTGCCGTTCCCCAGCGAGGAGGGGATGACTCTCCTCGAGGCCATCGCCATGGCCGGGGGTTGGAGCGGGGACAGGCTCGCCGACAAGCGGAATGTCACGATCACCCGTCTCGGGGACGACGGGGAGAAGTTCATCATCGAGGTGGACGCCCGCAATTTGACAACCAAGGATTACCCTTTGAAGGAGGGGGATCTCATCAACGTGCCCGAACGCCTCTGGTAGGCCGAACAACCCTGAACAAAACAAATTACCAATGAGTTACAGCAATTATCATTCCGGGCCCGGTGGGGGGTATTATGGCGGGTACTATTACGGGGAAGGGTACACCGGTTACGCCGAGGGACAGAACGCCCCGTCCCGTTCCCTCAGTGATTATCTCCTCATCCTGCGCGAGCGGATCTGGTGGTTGGTGGTCTCGGTGTTTGTGGTTTTCCTGGGCTTCGCCCTCTACACCTTCAACGCGCCGAAACTCTACCGCGCCGGGGCCTCCGTCGAGATTCTACGCCAGAAGGATCAGGTCTTCCAGCTGGAGGACGTTGTCCGGCAGGAGGTTGTCAATGCCGAGGACTTCAATACGCAGATCAAGATCCTCGAGAGCCTGAATATCGTCCAGGCCGTGGATGAGCGGATCAAGGGCAACCTCCGGAACCGCTTTCTTGCCCCCTATGAACGGGGGCTGGACGCGACCCTCCGGGGTACCCGCAGTGTGGCTGAGATCCTTTACGGAAACCGTGCGGTCGCACCGGTGCGGCTTTCCCTGGTGGTCAATATCCTGTATACCCACCCGGATCCGGAGGTCGCCGCCACGGTCGCCAATTATTTCGCCGAGGAATTCATCGACTTCAACCGCAACAAGCAGATCGAGGGATCCCTGCGGGCGGTCGATGACCTGCGCAGCCAGGCCGACCAGCAACTCGCCAAGATCAAGGAAATGGAGATGCGCCTGGCGGATCTCAAGGAAAAGTACGGGACGACCTCGCTGGAAAGATCACAGGACATTGATAACCAACAGTTCATCAGCATCAATGAGCGGCTCGAGCAGGACAAGAAGTCCTTTGATGAAACCGCCATCCTGGTCGACCAGATCAACAAGGCCCGTGACAATGGCGAACCCTTGTGGGAATTGAGTTTCATCGCGGGTGTCGGCCAGGTGCAGGAGCTCCTCAACAAGTTGTCGCTCAACAAGATCAACATTGCCACTTTGAGCAAGAAGTATCGCGAGAAGCATCCCGTCATGATCGCCGCCATGCAACAGCTCGAGGAAACCAGGAATGAGCTGGAAAAAGCCGTCAATTCCGCGGCGATGACCATCCAGAACGAATACCAGCGGGCCAAGGCCAATTATGAGAATTCGGAGCAGCGGTTGGTGGAAAAACGGCAGGAAGTGATTGAGATCGACCGGATCCGGCCCGAGTATAATGCCTTGCTGCGGGATCTGGAGGTCAGTCAGGAGCTGTACAACCACTATTACAGCCGGATGCAGCAGGCAGCCGTGAAGGTGACCGCCGAGGGGCAGACCGCCCGCATCATTGACCGGGCGGTTCAGCCGACGCGTCCCTTCAAGCCGAACATTGGCATGAACTTGACGATCGGCCTTGTTCTTGGTCTGGGCGTGGGCCTGGGCCTCGTCTTCCTGCTGGCCTTCCTTGATGACAAGGTGAAGTCCGCCTTTGATATCGAGTCGACCCTTGGGATTCCCCTGATCGGGATCGTTCCCCATGTCTTCAGCATCGATGCCCAGGAAAAGGCGCGTATCGCCGCGGACGAGCATGACAAGCACGCGGTGGAAGCCTTCCGGTCCATCCATTCCACCCTCAAGCTGAACGAGGAAAGCCGCAATGCGAAGGTGATCCTGACCACGAGCACCATTCCCAGCGAGGGGAAGACCTTCATTTGCACCAACACGGCCATCACCTTTGCCTCCCATGGCGAACGGACGATCATTCTGGACGCTGACATGCGGATGCCCAACGTGGCCAAGGGATTGGATCTGCCCACCAAAAACGGGGTGATCCAGTACCTCACCAAGGGGCTGGATCTGGACGATGCCATCTACAAGAATTTCTTCCCGAACCTGGATATCCTTCCGGCGGGGGGCAACACCAAGAGCCCGACCCAATTGCTCAGCAGTGAAGGCTTCGCCAATCTCATCCATGAGTTGCGCCTGCGTTATGACCGGGTGATCATTGACACTCCTCCGGTGGCCACCGTCAGTGACGCCTTGAACATTCTCCCCCTTGTCGACGGCGTCCTCCTTGTGCTCCGCTTCAACATGGTCAAGCGCAAGACCGCGGTGGTGAACCTCAAACGCCTCCGCGACTCCAATGTTCCGATTTTCGGGGCCGTCCTCAACAACCTGAACACCCACGTCGCCGGGTACTACTACTCGCACTACTACGACAAGTCCTACAAGTCGTACAAGCACTACTACCTGCAGAAGAAGGGTATTCAGCCCGAGGATGAGGAGGAAACGCCCATGCCCGCCGGTCCCCCGGAGGGTCCCGGCGATTCCACCAAAGTGTGATTGATTTTCCAAAAGCCGGGCTCCCGCCCGGCTTTTTTTGCGCGGGATAGACAAATTGCCCCCGCGGCGTCGCTTACAGGGTAAACAGTTCCATGGGTAATCAAAGTCACCGGGATCACTGGAGTGAATGGTTCGATGAATGGGGAGAGCGATTCCTTTTATTCGCACGGCAGCAAACCGCCAGCATGGCGGAGGCCGAGGATATCCTTCAGGAAGCCTTTGTCCACATCTGGAGCCGGCGCAACCTGTTTCCGGTCATCCAACCGGGGCTGGTGTTCACCCAGATCCGTCGCGTGGCAATCGACCATGCCCGCAGGGAGAAGCGCCGGCAACGCCGGGAAGAGTCTTACGCCAGGGAAAATGAACCGCTGTATTTTGACAAATCCCTCCGGTTTTCACCCGGCGAACTGCAGGAGGCCATGGAACAACTCAACCGGGAACAGCGGGAAGTGCTGGTTCTCAAGATCTGGGGCGAACAGACCTTTGAGTCCATTGCCGAAACCCTGGAAATCTCACCCAACACCGCCGCCTCCCGCTACCGTTATGGACTGGAGAAACTGCGGGCGGTCCTGAAAGGGGGAAAGAAATGAGCTTGGAGGATTTCAGGGAGCTGGAACGGGAATTGCGCTCCGCGCGCCCGGTCCAGCCGCGATCTTCCCTCCGGAGGGAAATTGAACTCGGTTTGCAAAAGGCGGCCCGGCGCCGGCGCCTTGCCCGCCTCCGTTCCATCACCGCCTGGGGCGGCCTCGCCGCCGCCGCATCCATCCTGGTCGTTTTCGGGATCCTGCTCTTCAACGGCCGCCTGCCGGTCGGGAAGGGCTCCGGTCCGGCCGTTCCCGCACTTGCCGTTGATTCGGCCCCCTCCCGCCCCGACGACGAATTCCAGGCGGTCCTGGCCGAGAACAACCTGAAAAACCGGATCGATGAAGGCATCGTCTTTCTGCGCAACGGCCTCACGGCCCGCCGTTACCGGTACGAGTTCATCGACCGGGTGGTATGGGAAAACCCTGCCAGCGGCGCGGTTGTGGAAATGGAGATTCCCCGCGAGGAGGTTGTTCTCGTTCCCGTACAGACCTTTTAACGATCCACCCAGAAGCAAAGGAAAATTCAACCGGAGATGAACAGCATGAACAGAAAAAGAAACAGAATCATGACCGGCCTGCTGCTTGCCGGCATCCTCACCTGGCCGGGACTGGGCATGGCGGCCGGCAACGGGGAGCAAACGGATTCCGAGGAGAGCATCAACCAGATGGTGGAGGAAGCCCAGCGGGTGGCCACCGAGTGGGCCCAGAGAATCCGCGAATGGAAATCAGGCGCGGAAAAACGGACCACCTACATGGGGATCGTCATCGAACAGGTGCCCGATGTCCTCCGGGATTACATCGAGCTGCCCAAGGGCGTGGGCCTTCTCCTGGTCAGCATCGCCGCGGACGGACCCGCCGACAGGGCCGGGTTGATCAAAAACGACATCCTCATCGAGTTTGACGGACAGTTGGTTATCAATTTCAGCCAGCTTTCCACCCTCATTGAATTGAAGGGTCCGGGGGCCACGGTGCCGGTCAAGATCCTGCGCAAGGGTGAACCGATGACCTTCGAGGTGACCCTCGAGGAACGGATGCGCCGCGGTGGCCAGTTCCTTGAGCCGTCCGACGGGGCGGCGCCCGATGTCAACGACATTCCCAATCCCGACGAGATCGGCATGATCATGGAAAAAATCGAGGAATGGATTCCCGGATCCGTCCGGGTTTACATTGATGACAAGGAACAGGTCCATGTCGACCTGAGCGACCTCAAGGAGGACCTCGACGACCTGCGCACCAAGTTGAGCCATGTCGAGATCATCCAGTCGGGGGAATCCGCCGGCCTGGTGACCGAGCATGGGGACATGGGTGCCCGGACGACCGTCGTCCGGGTCGCCGACAAGAATATCAGCTACAAGAACAATGACGGGAAACTTGTCCTGAATTCCACCCCGGAGGGACAGTATGCGATGGCTTGGGATGCGGAGGGCCAACTCCTCTATGAAGGGAATGTGCCCGAGGATTACGAGGCCAGCCTTCCGGACAAGGTCGTCCGCCTCATCAATGCCCTCAAGGAGTCCCGCGGGAACCTCGACCTGGAATCACAGGAGCTGGAAATCCACCTGAACAAGGAGGAGATCGAACCCCTTACGTGGGTGGGCAACGAATTTGACTTTGACTCCAGGTGGGGATTCCACGAATAGTCCATGGCCACTGATGCCTGATTTCGCCCAAAATTCACCGGATGATCTTCTGGACCGGCAACAACTCCAGATGCTGATGGAGGCCGGAGCGGAGGAATCCCTGGAGATGTTCCTCGAGATTCTTTCCCTTTTCGAGGAGGAGAGCCTCCAGAAACTGCAGGACCTGGAAGATACCCGGGCCCGCGGGGACTGGGAATCGTACGCCCGAGCCGCCCATGCTCTCGCCGGCAGCAGTGCCAATATCGGCGGACGCAAGGTCTGGCTGGTCGCCAAAGAAATGGAAAACCTGTGCAGGGATGGCCAGGGCCCCAAGGCCGCCGAGTCCCTCGAGAACCTCAGGGAATTGCATTCCCGTACCCTTGCGCGGTTGCGGGATTATGCCGGGAGCTTCGGAAAACAAGCGGAATGAGACCCGCGATCAGTCCTCCGGCCTGGTCTTGACAAGACCGGTGACCCGGTCGCCCTCTTTCCACTGGCCGCGTTTTTCCAGCAGGGAAACCCGCTCAAAGCGCTTGAGCACATTGCGCCGTTTTTTTCCGGATCCGGTGCCGGCCTTGAAACTTGGGTGCTGTGACATGATGAAATTCCTCTCCTTGAAAAACGGTCAAAGCAAGGGAATTTCCCGGGGAGGGCAAGGATTTTTTCTTCCTCCCCAATCCGGGGAAAGGGAAGGATCCTTCATTTGAGGATTTCCGTGTGTATTCAGGCTTGCCGTCTGCATCGGGCTTCCGATAATCCCCACCCGTATGGCTATACCGAAATCTGCGCTCGTCGCCGATGACGAGAATCATATCCGTTCCTACGTCCGCATCATCCTCAACCATCTTGGCATCGAGACCGTCTATGAGGCGAAATCCGGCCAGGAAGCGGTGGACTCCTTCCGTGAGAACCGCCCCGAGGTCGTGTTTCTCGACATCAACATGCCCGGGATGACCGGCCTGGAGGCCCTGCCCGTCATCATGCAGGAGGATCCCGATGCGGTTGTCATCATGCTGACCGGGCACGCTTCACGCCATCTGGTCGAGGGCAGCGCCAAGGCGGGAGCCACGCACTACATCCGCAAGGATACGCCCCAGCAGGAGATAACCAAGATGCTTTCCGAACTCTTCAACGAAATCTTCGGGGAGGAATAAACCATGGCCGAGACAAATGCATCCCCGGACGGCGGAAAAGGCTCCCTTTCCGAGGTCCGTTACTCCCTCCGGGAACTTCTCAAGGAGGTCCAGGCTGAACGGGAAGGTTCCTCGATCGGCCAGGAGATCGTCGATCAAAGCGAAATTGGCAAGTTGTTTAACCGCAAAAAGAAGGTTCGTCGTGGAGAAGCGGGAAAATAAGGCCTTTCTGGAAAAGATCCGGGAAGGGGAAGGCACATTCATATCGGAGGACATTGAGCCCATTCTGCAGCGTTCCGGCGGGTCCACGGTCTCCTTCCTCGAGGAGCTGATTGAAAAGGAACTGATCAGCAAGAGCCGCGCCTGCCGCATGTGGGCGGACAGCCTCGGGGTCGCCTACGTGAATCCCCTGATCGCGGTGGTGACGACGGACGCGGTCCAGCGAATTCCCTTCGAGATCGCCCAGAAAGCACAGGTGATCGCCCTCTACGTCATCAACAACGTGCTGACGGTGGCCATGGCCCACCCGCAGGACAAGCGCCTCGTCAAGCAGATCGAGGCCATTGCCAACGTGGAGGTTTCCCCGGTTTTCGCCCCGCCAAGGGAAATCGAGCATGCCATCCAGATTTACTACACCACCGAGAACAACATCGAGGACATCGAGAACTTCGAGAAGGAGCAGGAGGACCTCCTCAAGTCCCTCACCGATGATGACCTCAAGGATCTCGCCTCCTCCAACAGCCTCAGCCGCCTGCTGGACGGCATGATCTTTTTCGCCGTCCGCGAGAGGGCTTCCGACATTCACATGGAACCGGGAGAGGACACTGCCACGGTGCGGTTCCGTATCGACGGCAAGTTGATCCCCTACTACTCGTACGGGAAGGCCATTCACCGGGCCTTCGCAACCCGGATAAAGGTGCTTTGCCGCCTGAATGTGGCTGAATCCCGCTTCCCGCAGGACGGGCGGTTTTCGATGCCTTTCGGCATGGGCAAGGCGGACTTCCGGACCAGCTTGATCCCGACCGTGAACGGAACCAAGGTGGTGCTGCGTATTCTCCCCGGCGTGAACCGGCGGGCCATCATCAGCCTCGACCAGATGATGATGTCGCAGAACATCCTTGAATCCTACCGGCGGGTGGTGAAGAGCCCGAACGGCATCATCTTCGTGACCGGCCCCACGGGCAGCGGGAAAACAACCACCCTGTATGCCACACTCGAGGAGCTGAACACTCCCGAACGGAACATTTCCACGATCGAGGATCCCGTGGAAATCAAGATCGAGGGCATCACCCAGTCGCAGATCAATTCCCACATCGACCTGAACTTCGGATTGATGCTCCGGTCCATCCTCCGCCAGGACCCGGACGTTATCCTGGTCGGGGAGATTCGCGACCTCGAGACCGCGAAGATCGCCACCGAGGCCGCCCTCACCGGGCACCTGGTTCTCAGCACGCTGCACACCAACAACGCCATCCAGGCGATTCTGCGCATGATGGAAATCGGCATCGAGCCGTACATGGTGGCCCCCTCCATCATGGGTGTTCTGGGCCAGCGGCTGGCGGCCCGCATCTGCGAGGGGTGCAAGCGGGGATACTTCCCCGGGACCGACGTCCTCGAGCGCTACTTCACGGATATTCCCGGGGATGCCAAGGTGGCCTTCTCCCAGGGCGTCGGATGCCAGAACTGCCGGCAAACCGGTTATTCCGGTCGGATCGCCTTCCACGAACTCCTCCTCGTCGACGACGAAATGCGCAGCATGATCAGCAACCGCGTCGGACAACACGAGCTGCTCCGTTACGCCACCAAGCTCGGGTATCGAAGTCTTCGCTACGACGGGCTCAAGAAGGTCCTGCTCGGGCTGACCACGATCGAGGAAATCGAGAAGCACACGGTTCTGGAGTGGGATCCGGGTATTGCCGAGGGTTGAGAAACTCCCGATGGCCGGCCCCAATCCTGACCAGCGGGGGCATCTCCGGGAATGAAGGAGTTTGCCGAGATCATCCAGCGGATCAAGCGACAGGGCGGACGGTTCGCGACCTTTACCGTTGACGTCATCTACGGCCGGCGCAGCGACCGGAAGGCGCGCCTCTGGGCCGCATTCCTCTTTTCCCTGAGCCTGCTTTTCAGGGCCGTTGTCCACCTCCGCCGCCAGCTGTACCGGAACCGCATCCTGCGCGCCCAGCACCTGGGATGTCTTGTCGTGGTGGTGGGAAACCTGACCGTGGGAGGGACCGGCAAGACCCCGGTGGTGGAGAAACTGGCGAGGGTCCTCAGCGCGAACGGGAGGAAGGTGGCGATCCTGAGCCGCGGGTACAAGAGCAAGAGGGAGTCTGTCATTAAAAAGTGGCTACGCTGGCTGGTGCACCGACCCCCGGCCCCCCCGAGGGTGGTGAGCGACGGCCGCACGGTCTTCCACGATTCGGAAGTGGCCGGCGACGAGCCCTTCATGCTCGCCCGCAACCTGCCCGGGGTGGTGGTGGTGACCGACAAGGACCGGGTCAAGGCCGGCCTCTACGCGATCCGCAAGTTCGGTGTCGACACGCTGATCCTGGATGACGGGTTCCAGTATTTCCAGCTGCAGGACCACCTCCAGCTGCTCCTGATCGACAAGACCAACCCGTTCGGGAACGGGCGCCTGCTTCCCCGCGGCATCCTGCGCGAACCGGTCGCCCAGATGCGGAGGGCCTCGTACGTCTTCCTGACGAAATCCGAAAGCGAACCGGGGGAGGGGCTGCTGGAGGTCCTCCACAAATACCGCCCGGAGAGCGAATGGATCGAATGCACACACCGTCCGAAATACCTGCAGCCGGTCTTCGACGGGGACCGGCTTCCCCTTGACTGGTTGCGGGGCAAGCGGGTGGGGGCCCTCAGCGGAATCGCCACCCCGGAGAGCTTCGAGGGATTCCTCAGGGAGCTCGGGGCCGTGGAAATCGTACCCTTCCGGTTTCTCGATCACCACCGTTTCACCACCCTTGAACTCCGGGAGATCACCGGCCGGATCCGGAGGGAGGGTCTGGATGTGCTGGTAACCACGGAAAAGGACGCGGTCCGGATCCGTCCCGGCTTTGAACCGGGTATCCCCCTGCTTTTTCTTCGCGTGGAGATCGACCTGCTGTCCGGGGCGGACAGTTTCGAGGAGGCGGTCCGCCGGATATGCTTCCCGCGGCAGGCCGGCGATGCCGGGCGCTGGGTCAGCGGCCTGACGCGGCCCCCGTTCCCGGTGGACAGTCCCCCCGGGTAAGGGCACGGAAAAACCTTTGCCGAGGAGCGGGAATTGTGTCCAACATTCCGCCATGGAAATCACCTTTCTAGGGACCGGCACCTCGCAGGGTGTTCCCATGATCGCACAGGCTCCCGAGGCGGAGATCGACCTTGACGATCCGCGCAACTGGAGAACGCGGACCAGCGCCCACCTGAAGATGGGCGGCCAGTCCCTGCAGGTTGACGCGGCACCCGAGTTTCGCCTGCAGTGTATCCACAACCGGATTGACCGGATGGATCTGTTTTTTCTCACCCACGGGCATGCCGACCATATCATGGGAATGGACGACCTGCGCCGTTTCATCGATCTCCGCGGCGGAGAGGCGCTTCCGGTGTACGGCAATGCCGAGGGACTGGAGCGGGTGGCAGCCATATTTCCCTATGCCATCCGGTCCAGGCCTGAATTCAAGGGGTATCCCGCATTCAAATTGATTCCCATGCCGCGGCAGTTGGACCTGCCCGGCGGAACCGTCCGGTCGACCCCGCTTCCCCATGGGCGCTTCGAGGTCCTCGGCCTTGTTTTCACGGAGGCCGGCACAGGAAAACGGATCGCTTATTACACCGACTGCAAACGGCTGACTCCGGAGGCGATCGAGCTGGGAAAAGGGGCCGACCTCCTCGTCCTGGACGCGCTGCGTCCCATGCCGCATCCGACCCACATGACCATCCACGAGGCGGTGGAGGCGGCGGCCGAACTCGGGGCGGGGCAGACCTGGTTCACCCACATGACCTACATGATCGATCATGAACGGGATTCCGCGAAGCTCCCGCCCTCGATGGCCTTTGCCTACGACGGCCTTTCCGTCACCATTTAAACGCCCGATTTGAGGACCACACGGTGAATGTCCTGGCAACCCGGAAGGCTTCCGAGGGCCGTGAGGATCCGCTCCTCCATGAAGATCAGTTCGCGGCGCACCGTGGCGTTGCCGGCCCGAACGACAAGGGCTCCCGAGGCGTCGATACGCTCGGGGCGGCACCTGGCGCTGAAGGCGGGCCCGACAATGTTGTTCCAGTTCTCGAGGATGGTTTCTTCCGGTGTGTTCTTCCCGATGTGGTATTTCTCAACACAGGCCTCGAGGAGGCTGTCGAGGGGCTTTGCTCCCGTGCCCGTTTCAGAAGACGGGTCATCGGGCAGGGATCGCAGGCTCGCGATCAGCTGTTCGGCCTCCCTGGAAAAGCGCGCGTTCATTCCCTTCACAGGCTGTGAAGGGCCCTGCCATCCACGGCCAGGGCCGCTTCCTTGAGCGATTCGCTGATGGTTGGATGGGCATGGATGGTGGCCGCGAGATCCTCGGCGCTCCCGCCGTACTCCATGTGGGCGACGACGGACGCGATCATTTCGGATGCGCCCGAAGCCACAATGGCCGCTCCAAGAATCCGGTCCGTTTTCGCATCGGCGATGATCTTTGCCATTCCGTTGGTTGTGTCCTGTGCGATCGCCCGGCCGTTGGCTGAAAGGGGGAAGACGCCCGTTTTGATTTCCCGGCCGGATTCCCTCGCCTGGTGTTCGGTAATCCCGACAGTCGCGATTTCCGGATCGGTGTAGATGACGTTCGGTACCAGAGTGTAATCCACATGCGGGTGCCCGCCTGAAATCAGCTCCGCCACCGCGACGCCGTCCTCCTCGGCCTTGTGGGCCAGCATGGGTCCCTCGATCACGTCCCCGATGGCCCATACTCCATCCACTTCCGTCCGGAACCCCTTGACGGGGATGCGCCCCCGTTCATCGGTCCGGATTCCGATCGCCTCGAGCTCAAGATTTCCGGTGAACGGTTTCCTCCCGACGGAGAGAAGAACCTTCTCGGCCTTGAATTCGACGGTTTTGCCGTTTTTCTCAGCCGTCAGGCTGACCAGCTTTCCTTCGGTTCGGCAACCGGTCACCCTGGTCGCGGTGTGGAAGGTCATTCCCTGCTTCCTGAAGATTCGTTCAGCGAGCTTGCTCACATCCTCATCGGCCCCGGCCGCGATGGTCGGGAGGAATTCGACAAAGGTCACCTCCGTTCCCAGACGCGACCAGACGGATCCCATCTCCAGTCCGATGGCCCCGGCCCCCACCACAAGCAGCGAGTCCGGAATCCCTTCGAAGGCGATGGCCTCCGTGCTCGTGACAATCCTTTTCCCGTCCGGTTCGAGAAAGGGCAGGCTGGAGGAAACCGAACCCGTCGCGATGACAATGTTCTTCCCGGTCATCTCCGTCTCTTTCCCGTCATCGGCGCGCACGCGAACGGTGTTGCTCGAGACAAAGGAACCGGTTCCCCTGTGAATGGAGATCTTCCTCCCGGCGAGGAGGGTTTCCACGCCCTTGCGCAACTGGCCGACCACCTTGTCCTTGCGTTCCATCAGTTTCCCGACGTCCGCTTTGAGCCCCTCGAAAACAAGGCCGTGGGATTCCCCGTGCACCGCGTTGTGGTACAATTCCGTGGAGTGCAGCAGCGCCTTGCTCGGGATGCAACCGATGTTCAGGCAGGTTCCGCCCAGGTAGGGATCCTTCTCGACGATGGCCGTCCGGAGCCCGAGCTGGGCGCAGCGAAGGGCACAGACGTACCCTCCCGGCCCCGACCCGATTATGATGACATCATGACTTTCTTCAGACATATCCCCAAAACGGTCAGATTTCAAAGAGCAGACGCGCCGGATCCTCGATGGCGTTCTTGACCGCGACCAAAAAAGTGACGGCCTCGCGTCCATCCACCAGCCGGTGGTCGTAACTGAGGGCAAGATACATCATCGGCCGGATCACCACCTCCCCGTCCACCGCGACGGGACGTTCCTGGATGGTGTGCATTCCGAGAATGCCGGACTGGGGGGTGTTGAGGATGGGAGTGGAAAGCATCGATCCGAAGATGCCACCGTTGGTTAGGGTAAAGACCCCCCCTTGCAGGTCGTCGATGGTGATTTTTCCTTCCTTCGCCCTGTTGGCATAGTGGAGGATATCCTTCTCGATGCCGGCAAAGGACTTGCCGTCGCAGTCGCGGATCACCGGGACCATCAAGCCCTTTGGGGTGCTTACGGCGATCCCGATGTCGTAGAAATGATTGGTGACAATTTCCCCGCCATCGATCCATGCGTTCACATGGGGGACTTCCCGCAGGGCGTGGACCACCGCCTTGGTGAAGAAGCTCATGAAGCCCAGCTTCACCTCGTGCTTTTTCATGAAGGATTCCTGGTGGGCCTTGCGCAGGCGGATGACGGCGCTCATGTCCACCTCGTTGAAGGTGGTGAGCATGGCGGTTTGCTGCTGGGCCCGGACGAGCCGGTCGGCGATGGTGCGCCTCAGGGGCGTCATCTTGCGGCGGCTCTGGCGCTTCCCGGCCTCCGGGCCTCCAGCGGCGTCCGCGGCCGCGGCGGGCTTTTCCTCCCCGGAAGCGCTTTTGTCCCCGGCCGCCTTCAGCATGTCCTCCTTGGTCACCCGTCCCCCCTTGCCGGTTCCCTTCACCGTGTCCGGGTCAATCCCCGCTTCCGCAGCCAGCCGCCGCACCGACGGGGGATGCACCGTCCCGGGCTCCTCCGGCCGGTCCGGCTCCTCCGGCTGGTCCGGCTCCTCCGGCCGGTCCGGCTTCCCCTGCTTGGACTCATCGATCAGGGCGACAACGGCGCCGATTTCGACTTCCTCGCCCTCGCCGACCTTGAGGTCGATTTCCCCGGAGACCTCCGCGGTGCCTTCGGAGGTGATCTTGTCGGTTTCCAGGTCGAAAAGGGTTTGTCCGGCTTCGACATGGTCGCCTGATTTGACGTGCCACCGGGCAAGGATGCCGCTGGTGATGGACTCGCCGAGGGCGGGTATTTTAACTTCGGTAGGCATGGATCCGCATCTTGGAATTAATTCGCTGTGAAGGCGTCCTCGATCAACTGCTTCTGCTCGATCTTGTGGGCGGCAAGGGAGCCGACCGCCGGGCTGGCGGCGGCATCCCGGCCGGCGTAGACCGGCTTGCGGCCGGTGGCTTCCTCGAGGCAGGGAAGGAGGAAGCGCCAGGCGCCCATGTTTTCCGGCTCCTCCTGGCACCATACGAGGGTTTTGAATTTTCCGTAGGGTTTCAGGATGCCTGCCAGGAGGTCCCGGTTGAAGGGGTAGAACTGCTCGATCCGCACGATGGCGGTATCGTTCTTTTCATTCTCCCGGCGGTGGGCGAGGAGTTCGTAATAGATTTTTCCGGAGCAGAGGATGACCCTCGAGGCGGTCTTGATGTCCGGGTTCTCGTCGGGAAGGATCGAATGGAAACACTTGTCGGTGAAATCGCGGATCGGCGATACCGCTTCCTTGTGACGCAGCAGGCTTTTCGGCGACATGATGACCAGCGGCTTGCGGAAAGTCCGGTGCATTTGACGGCGCAGAACATGGAAAAACTGTGCCGGTGTGGAGATGTTCGCGACCTGGATGTTGTCCTCCGCGCAAAGCTGGAGAAAGCGTTCCAGCCGGGCGGAGGAATGCTCCGGTCCCTGGCCCTCGTACCCGTGCGGCAGGAGCATGACCAGGCCGGAAACGCGCTGCCATTTCGACTCCGAGCTGGCGATGAACTGGTCGATGATCACCTGGGCGCCGTTGACGAAGTCGCCGAACTGCGCCTCCCACATGCAGAGCATGTCGGGAAAATCGAGCGAATAGCCGTAGTCGAATCCCAATACAGCGGCTTCACTCAAGAGGGAATTGTGCACGCAGAGCGTGCCCTTGCGTCCCTCCATCTCCATGAGCGGGACGTATTTCTCCCGTGTCTTCGCATCGAAGAAGATGGCGTGCCGCTGGGAGAAGGTTCCGCGCACGCTGTCCTGTCCGGACAGGCGGACATGGTATCCCTCCAGCATCAGGGTTCCCCAGGCCAGCGCTTCCGCAAAGGCCCAGTCGATCCCCTCGTCATTGCGGAAGTTCTCCAGTTTGCCTTTCAACTGGCGGCGGATTTTCGGGTTCAGGTTGAAATCCTCCGGGACCCGTGTGAGGGCCTTGGCCACGGTTTCCAGTTTCTCCCGGGGCACGGCGGTTTGAATGTCCTTGAAGGCGTAACCCGGCTGGTAGGTGCGGACGGCCTCCTCCTTCACGGGGTGCTCCCCCTTGGCCTCCATGGCCTTTTGCTTGTCGTAGAAATGCTGCAGGTCACCCTGGCGCAGGTCCCGGATCTTCTTCACTTCCTCCTCGGTAAGGACCTTTTCCTCGAGGAGTTGGCGGGAGTAGATTTCGCACACGGTCGGGTGATCCTTGATCTTCTGGTACAGGGTCGGCTGGGTGAAGGCGGGTTCGTCCGATTCGTTGTGGCCGTGCCGCCGGTAGCAGTACATGTCAATCACCACGTCCTTCCCGAAACGCTGGCGGTATTCAAGGGCCGTCTCCATCGTCCGGACCACCGCTTCCGGATCATCCCCGTTCACATGGAAGATCGGGGCCTCGATCATCTTTGCGACATCGGTGCAATAGAGGGAGGACCTCGCTTCCGAGGGATCGGTCGTGAACCCGATCTGGTTGTTGATCACGAAATGGATGGTGCCCCCGGTGCCGTAGCCGGGCAGTTGCGAAAAGTTCAGGATTTCAGCCACAATCCCCTGCCCGGAAAAGGCGGCATCCCCGTGAATGAGGACCGGAAGGACCTTTTTCCGTTCCGGTATATCGCCGAGGATCCGCTGGCGCGCGCGCGCGCGGCCCTCGACGACGGGGTTGACCGCCTCCAGGTGGCTGGGATTGGCGGCGAGGAACAGGCGCATCGGCTCCCCCCTGGTGTTTTTCACCGTTGATTCATATCCGAGGTGGTATTTCACATCCCCGTCCCCGTGCCTGGTGTCCGGAAGGAAGTTTTCCGAGAATTCGTGGAAAATGTAGTCGTAGCTTTTGCGAAAGACATTGGCCAGCATGTTGAGGCGGCCGCGGTGGGCCATCCCCATGACGATTTCCCGGAGTCCGGCGCGGGGGCCGTCCTCGATCAGGGTGTCGATGGCCGCAACCAGGGTTTCCGCCCCCTCCAGCCCGAAGCGCTTCTGGCCGACATAATTACGGTGCAGGAAGTGCTCGAACTCCTCGGCCTTGATCAGGCGGTCCAGGATCCGGTGCTTCCGGTCCTTTCCCAGGCTGGAGTGGCCCTCCTTCGGCTCCAGTCTCGCCTGCAACCACCGCCTCTCCGGGGTTTCCTGGATGTGCAGGTATTCGATCCCGACCGTCCCGCAGTAGATCTCCTTCATCCGCCGGATCAGTTCCCTCACCGACATCCGGGTGCCGTCGAGGAAATTCCCGGTCCAGTAGACCTCGTCCAGGTCCTCCTCCGTGAAACCGAGCCGCTCAAGGGTCAGCCTTGGATTGACCGGAACCTCCTTCAGCAGGGGATTCACGTTGGCCTGGGTGTGGCCGATCGAGCGGTAGGCGTAGATCGCCCCGGTGAAGCGGGCCTGCTTGATGGTGGCGGATTCCGCGTCGGTGTCCGCGGCCGCCGTGGTGGAACCGTTCCCCGCCGAATCGGTCCCCAGGACGAAGCCTTCGAAAAAGGCCCTCCAGGAAGGATCCATGCTTTCGGGAGTCTCGCGCCATTGCGCGTATTTCTCGTCGATCAGGTCCGCATTCCAGCGGTTGGCAAAACTCAGATTTTTCATGGGTCCCCGGCTCAATTGCAAAAGGGTTGGAATTTAGCTGTTTTTGCCGGCTTGACAACCAGATGCTGGGGGGTGCCCATGGTCATTAATCCGGCAAATGTTGAACGTTCTGATCATTAGCTCTCCTGAAGGGTCCTTGGACGGACTTGTCAACCGTCGGCCACCACGAAGTCAATCTGGCGCTTGAAACGGTCCACCCGGGCAACGGACACCCCGATCGTGTCGCCGATCTGGAAGCGGTTCCGGCGCTTGCGGCCGACAAGGGCGGTATGGGAGGGGTCGACCTTGTACAGGTCGTCCCGCAGGGTGGAGATGTGGACCAGGCCGTAGGCCATGGATTCGGTCAATTCCACGAACATGCCATGGTTGCGGACGTCCATGATGACGGCCTTGAAGCGGCGCTTTTCCGGTCTGGACAATTCCCGCTCGAAAAACTCCAGCAGCTTGATCTTAACCGATTCGCGTTCCGCCTCGGTGCTGTTCTGCTCGGTCAGGCTGAGATGCTGGGCGATGCCCGTGAGTTCGGAAAAGGTGTACCGTTTCTTGTGGAACCTGGCGTCGCCGGGGACCAGGTGCCGGGCGAAAATACGGTGCACCACGAGATCCGAATAGCGCCGGATCGGGGAGGTGAAATGCGTGTAGTGTTTTTTCGCCAGCCCGTAGTGCCCGTCCGGGGAGGCCCGGTAGCAGGCCTGCTTGAGACTGCGGAGGAAACTGACGCGGATGGTGTGGGCCTGCGGATGGTCTTTCACCTTGCGGAGGATCCGGTTCAGGTTGGTGCGCTGGTTCAGGTCCCCGGTATGGATCCCGAAGGTTTCCAGGTATTCCCCGAATTCATCCAGTTTGTCCGGGTCCGGCTTGTCGTGGACCCGGTGAATGCCCGGCAGGTTGCGCTCGTTGAAGGACCTTGCCACCGCTTCGTTGGCGGCCAGCATGAACTCCTCGATCAATTGGTGGCTTTCATCCTGCTCGACCCGGACAATGGTGTCCGCGTACCCTTCCCTGTCCACGTAGATTTTCGTCTCCGGCATGTCCAGTTCAAGGCTGCCGGCCCGCATGCGGTCGCGGCGGACCTTGGAGGCGATGGACCAGAGCTTGCGCAGGTCGCCCTGGATTTTCCGGAGTTCGGGCAATTTGAGATCCTTGAGGGAACGCCCGGTGCTTCCGGTCTGGTGTGCCGGGGGATCGGGGCGGGCCGCCACGGCCTTCAGGTCGTTTTCGAAAAGGAGGGCGTGGGCCTGTTCGTAGGTCAGGCGCTTGTTGCTGCGGATCACCGTGCTGGAGAAGCGGTGGTCCAGGACCTTGCCGCCCGGCGAGTAGGTGACAAAGACCGACTTGGTGAGGCGGTCCTCCCCCTCGACCAGGCTGCACAAGCCGTTGGACAGCGCCTTCGGCAGCATCGGGATCACGGTCCCCACAAGGTAGGTGGAATTGCCGCGTTTGCGGGCTTCCCGGTCGAGAGCGGTTCCCGGACGGACGTAGTGGCTCACATCAGCGATGTGGATGCCGACGACCAGATTGCCGTTCTTGGAGGCTTCGATGCTGAGGGCATCGTCGAAATCCTTGGCATCCTGCGGGTCGATGGTGAGGGTGAAGGTTTCGCGGATGTCCTCGCGGTTCGCAAAATCCGCCGCCGGAACCCTTTCGGGGAGCTTGGCGACTTCCTTCTCCACTGCTTCAGGAAATTCCGGGCTCAGGGAAAACTGGTGCAGCAGGGCCTCGTACTCGGCCATCGGGGTGTGCGTTTTGCCCAGTACGCTGATGATCTCCCCTTCCGGGTTGAGGTGGCGCTGTTCCCACGGGGCGAGCCGGACGATCACCTTGTCGTCTATCCTCGGCCTCGGGGAGACCTTCGAATGCTTCGGGTCGGGAACCAGGATGTCCTGGATGATCCGCGGGTCATCCGGGATGACGTAATGGAACATCCGGCTGCGTTTCAGGGTCCCCGGGAGGGTCTGGTTCGCCCGTTCAAGGATGCGGATGATCCGGACGGTCTGCAGATCCGGCGGCCCCGAGGGCTTGCCTTTTTTCTGCCGGCTGTGGAAACGGCGGCGTTCATGGTGAATCCGCCCGACAACCCGGTCGCCATGCATGGCCACCCCGGTATCCTCCGCGCTGATGTGGTAGGGCGGCCGGTCTTCCACCCCCTCCACGGGGTCGGGGAAAAGGGTGGCCGAGCCGCTTTGCCGGAAACGCACCCGGCCCGTTATCAGGTCCGCATCGCGGGGCAGGCAGATCCTGTTCTTCTTCAGCCGCACCAGCGTGCCCTGGCGCAAATGCTGGGAAACCTCGCGCTTGAAACTTGTGAATTCCTTCTCCGGAATTCCCATTTCCCCGGCCAGCCGGTCGACCGACAGCGGGATGTATTCCGGGTCCTTGAGGACTTCCAGAAGTCTTGGTAGATAAAGCATGGGTCAGTTTACGCGCTCGGGAGTCAATTGTCGAACCAATGTGGTCAGATAGGGAATCAACTGCTTCTTGCGGCTGACAATCCCGTTCAGTTCGAAGATGTCGTTGGCGGCCTGGTGCGGGTAGGTGATGGAGTCAAGGATGACGTCTTCCCCGCGGATCAGCAGAAGCGAGTTCTGGGAATTGATGTCCGTCACCAGCAGGGCGGAAAAGAAGAGGTTGTCGGATTCCCGCACCGTTTCAAGGGCCTCGTTGAGCGCTTGACAGTTGCTCCACAGGTTGTCGAAGCCCAGTTCCTCGACCTGGGAAACAGAGAAGCGGCAGGGTCCTTCGGTGTAGATTTTCAGGTCCGCCCGGATGACGTTTTCCGGGGTTTCGCTCTTGATGATCGAACCCGCATTGAAAATCTGTTCCGCCAGTTCCGCGGCCTCCACCCCGGCAATGGCTTCCAGCCAGGAGAGCATTTCCCGGTCGGTCGAGGTGGTGGTCGGGCCCTTCAGGTTGAGGGTGTCCGAAATGATGCCCCCCATGAGGATTCCGGCAATCGCCGGCTCCGGGCGCAGCCCGTCCTTGCGGAAAAGATCCGCCACGATGGTCGAGGTGGAGCCGACGGGAAGGTTCACAAAGGCGATCGGCTGCCGGGTCGGAGGATTGCCGAGGCGGTGGTGGTCGACGATCTCGAGGATGTTGACCTGTTCCGCTCCGGGAACCGCCTGGCTCAGCTCGTTGTGGTCGACGAGGATCAGCCGTGTGCGGATCGGCTTGATCAGATCCGTCTTGGTGAAAACCCCGAGCAGCCTCCCGCCGTCATCGACAACCATGCAGGCCGCGGCATCGGAAACGGCGAGCTTGCGCCGCACCGCCGTCAGTTTCTCGTCCGGGCGGAATTGCAGCGTCCGGCGGCTCACCATGGAATCAATGTGCCCGGCGCTGCGGATCATCCAGGAGGTGGTCGCGGAATCATGCGGGCTGACAACGATGCACACCCCGCGCTGCCGGGCCATTTCCACCACATCCTCCTCCACGGGAAGGCCGCCGCTGATCACCAGCATCCGCACCCCGGACTGGATTGACCGTTGCTGGATGTCATACCGGTCCCCGACAATGATGATGCTGGCCTGCGCCAATCCCTCGTCGCGGGTGTAATATTTCCCGAAACTGCGCACATCCATCGCCCCGATCCGCACAAAAAGCTCCTCGATGCGTTCCGCATCCACGAGATGGATCACTTTCGCCTCCAGGGCCCGGATGATGTCCTGCACGCTGGTCCGGACCCTGCGCATGCTCCTTTCGTCCCGCGGCTTCGGGATGAAATGTTCCCCAAGGTCGAAGATGGAAAGGCTCCCCTGAAGAAGGCCTGCCTCGTCAACCACCGGAAGGACCCGCACATCATGCCGGTCAATCAGTTCCAGCGCCTCCATGCAGATCGAATCCGGGCGCACCTTGATGACATCCCCAACCATGATGTCCCGCACCCGCGGGGTCACGTCCCCGATGAACTCCGGAAGGGCAATCCCGAAACGGCCCAGTATGGTTTCAATGCGCGCATTGGAGTTTCCGCAACGGGCCGGGACGAAGACACCCTCCTGCCTCGCCCCCTTGTAGGCGGCATAGCCGATCGCCGAACAGATCGCGTCCGCGTCCGGATTGCGGTGGCCGATGATGTAGACCTTTTCCTGCATATTCATTTGAACTTGCGCGCAGGGAAGCATCTATTTGCCTCCGAGTCTACCCATATTCTCCATGAAACAACTCCTCCTCGTCGATGCCTGCAACCTCCTTCACCGGATTCCCGGCTTCCGTTCCCGCCTCGATCAGGGCATGGAACTGCTGGCAGGGCAGCTCCTCGAGCTCCTCCGGCCCCTCCATGACCTTGAGCAGTGGGAACTCCACCTCGTCGTCGACGGCAAGGGCGATTCCCTCCGGCAGTCCTTCCACGGGGATCTCACCGATCTGTCCATCCTCTTCACCCCGGCCGGACAATCCGCCGATACCGTGATCGAACGCTGGATCCTCGGCCTTGATGATTCCTGGATCATCCGCGTCGCCAGTGAGGATCGGGCCATCCGCCACACCACCCTCGCAAGGGGCGGCGAACCCCTCTCCGCCCCCGAGCTCCTCGACTGGCTCGGGCGTGTCCGGGACCGTTTCTCCCGCGCCCAGGCCAACCGCCTCCGCGAATCCGATTCCTCCTTCGGAAATCGGCTTGAAGGATTACCATAAGACCGTTAGTTTGCGGGGATGAAAACAATGGATGACCATCCCCGGACGGCGGAACTCCAGGGCCTCTACGGGCCGCTCCAGATCCTCGAGGGCCGGGTTCAGCAGGTCTGGGCCCTCCAGCAGTTGCAGGGCGGTGGCTGGAAGACCCGGGACGGGCGTTTCCTTCGGGTGCGTTCTCCCGGCCGTTGGAACCGCGGGGCGGGACCGGATTTCCAGGAGGCCGTCCTGGAGCTGGACGGGGAGGCCATGAGCGGGGACGTCGAAATCCACCTGTACCGTGAGGACTGGTGGCGGCACGGGCACGATGTGGATCCCGCATACGACCGTGTGGTGTTGCATGTCGTTCTCTTTGCGGGCGGGATGGAGCGCCGGGTGGAGACGGCATCCGGGCGTGTGCCGGCGGAATTCACCCTTGGCCCCTGGCTCCGGGAGGATCTTGAATCGGTCAGCGGAGGGGAACCGGGTTTGTTCGGGGAGCTGGTGCCGGAATTGCGGGAGTGGATGGAATCCGATGAAGCCCCGGTCATCCGGGGGCGGCTTCGTCTCGGGTCGGACCGGCGCTGGCAGGACAAGGAGTCCATGGCCAGGTGCCTGTACGAGGCGGCCGGCTGGCAGGGCGCGCTGCACCGGATGGTGCTGTATTATCTGGGTTTCCCATTCAACCGCCGGGCCTTCTTTGAGATGGCGGAGGCCTGTCCTCCTGCCGATTGGCGGGATCCGGGTCTGTTCGAGTTTCTGCGAAGGCGCTGGAACGCGGATGTGCGGTGGGGGATCGGTCGACCCGCCAACCAGGCGGGGACCCGTTTGAAGCAGTACCTGTCCCTCAACCGGCACGTACCGGACTGGACCGGGCGCCTCCGGCAGGTGCCCGGGGCCTTGCGCAAGGCGCTCCTGGCGGAACTGGGGGCGCGCGGGATGGAGGCGGAGACCACCGGGATCCGGCGGCGGGCCGGGTTTACCCGTTGGCGCAAGTGGCTCAACGGGGAGATTCTCGGCGGGCAGGGAAATACCTCCCTTGCCGACCGGCTCTGGGTCGATGTCTTTCTGCCCATGCTGGTCGTCGACGGGCAGCTTGGGAGGGAGCCGGCCTTTGCCCTCTGGTTTCACGGGCATCCGGGCTCGTATCCGGATGCCTACCGGGAGCTCCTCAAACTGGCGGGAATCCAGGTGGAAACCCGCCTGCCATTGTGCAACGGCTGGATCCAGGGAATGCTCTGGCTGGAGGACCAGCTCCGGCTGGAGCGGGTCCGGTCGACTTCCGGGGCGCACCGCCGGGC
>JBNGDP010000020.1:0-41154 GCA_049975345.1 Oceanipulchritudo sp.
GCGGGCATCCTGGATCAATCCTTTTTGAAAGCGGTGGTAAACGAAGGGCTGAAGGTCCGCTGCCACATCTTCCAACTGATGAACGTTGGACGACAGTCAGAGCGGTGGTAAACGAAGGGCTGAAGGTCCGCTGCCACGCCCTCAGCAGGAATTCCTGTGAAAGGGATGGGGCCGGGCTTTCAGCCCTCACGCGGATTTTGTACGTCGCACCCAGCCCTGCGTTGCGTTTCGCTTCACCTCCGGGCTGGGTTGGTATGGAATCCGGCCTTTGGCCGTCAAGACGCACCGTCAGCCGCGATGAAATTTCCACAAAATTCAACGAGGAACCCCGATTTGTTAGCAAGGACCTTGTTTCAATCGAGTTTCCGCCCTCTTTTCAGGGCGGCCCCATTGAAGCAATCCAGTTGCTTGGAGTGAAGCTGGCTGGGGGGGGACTCCACTCCGGCCTGGATCCCCGTCTCTGCAGACTGGAATCGGGACTGGGTTTATATCCCCCGGCCCTGAGCCCCGGCCTCAAGGGCCAGCCATGCCTCCAGTGGGATGGCTTCCGGACGGGTTGTGCGCGAGCAGCCGAACTCCGGCAGGCGCTCCAGCCAGGGTTGCAGCGCGGGCCGCTTCTGCAGCAGGCTGCCGATCTGCTTGCGCCGCTGCGTGAAGAGCTGGCGGATGAGGTCGCGGTCGGGCTGGCTGAAGAGGAACGGTTGTTCCCTTAATTTCAGGTGTAGGAGCATGGAGTCGACCCCGGGCACCGGGTAAAAGCAGGAGCGGGAGACGTGGTGGACGCCGGCCCGCTCGTAGGCCGCGCCGATGAAGATGGAAATCGCCCCGTAGGCCTTGCCGCCCGGCTGTGCGGTGATGCGGTCGGCCGCCTCCTTCTGCATCATCAAAACCATGTCGGCGGGCAGGGGGGCGCGGAGCATCTCCTCGATCCACGGCGTGGTGATCGCGTAGGGGAGGTTCGCCACCACCTTGAAATTCTCAATTGTATCGGGAATTCCAGCACGCGGGTGCCGGACCGCGTCGCCCTCGACCAGGTGGAAGCGTCCTTCGAACCGCGCCGCCACCGTTTCCCGCAGGTGCTGCGCCAGGGTGGCGTCCAGCTCCACCGCGTGGACCTCGCAACCGGCCTCCAGCATGGCCTCGCTCAACGTGCCCAGCCCGGGACCGACCTCGACCACCGTCTCCCCCGCCTCCAGCCCCGCCAGCTGTAGTGATTTTCTCACAATGTTTCCATCAATGAGGAAATTCTGCCCGAGCGGCTTGCGCGGCCGGTGGCCGAGCGAGTCGAGCAGGGCGCGGGTCTGGGAGGGGGTCAAGGGCATTGATACTTTATTTCCTGCTCCTGCTCTTGCTCAATGGGTAAAGGAGCAGGAGCAGGAGCAAGAGCAGGAGCAAGAGCAGGAGCAGGAGCAGGAGCAGGAGCAAGAGCAGGAGCAGGAGCAGGAGCAGGAAATGGAAAAGAAGGGTTAAAAATCATGCACTATCCGGATGAACGGTTCCGGGTCCTTCATTTTCATGAGGGCCTCGCCGACCAGGATGGCGTCCGCCCCGGCGGCGAAGGCGCGTTCGGCGTCCTCAACGGTGAAGATGCCGCTCTCGGAGACCGCGGCGCAGTTTTCGGGCAGCTCCGGGATGAGGGCCTCGCTGATGGCGAGGTCGGTGACAAAGCGGGTGAGGTCGCGGTTGTTGACCCCGATGATGCGCGCCCCGCAGTTGAGTGCGCGGTCGACCTCCGCTTGCTCGTGCACCTCGAAGATGGCGTCCAAGCCCGACAGGTTGGCCGCCTCGTATAACCGGTCCATCTCCTCATCCGAAAGGGCGCGGACAATGATCAGGATGCAACGGGCCCCCGCCTCCGCAGCCTCGAGGACCTGGATCCGGTCGACGAAGAAGTCCTTGCGCAGGGTGGGGGGCGCGTCGCTGCGCCTGCCCAGCAGGTCGTTGACGTCCCAGAGATCCTTTATCGTGCCACCAAAGTACTTCTCATCGGTCAGGACCGAAATCGCGTCGGTTCCCGCATTATAGTAAATCCGCGCCTGCTCGACGGCGTCCCGTTCCTCGGCAATGGCTCCCGCGGAGGGCGAGCGGCGCTTGATCTCGGAGATCACCGCCAGGCCGCTTTCCCGCCGCAGCGCCCGCTCAAAGCGCCGCGGATGCTCACCGCCCGCGCAGAAGCGCGCCAGCTCGGCGTCCCGCACCGGGCGAACCCGCTGCGCCACCTCCCGCCGCTTCCATGCCATGATTTCCTGTAGCTTGTCCATGTTGATAGGACTGGCTAGGGGATGATGCACAGCTTGTCAGCTGTGAACCGCCTCACCGCCGCGGTATTTATCCCTTCGTCAAAGGTGACCAGCCGGCCGCCGTGTTTGGCCGCCAGCGCAAGCAGGTAGATGTCCGTCACCTGGCGTGATCCAAGGATCCTTTCCCGCTTGAACAGCTTCCGGTCCAGCAGGCTCAGGTCGTCCACCCAGAAGGCATGGTCGCTGCCCTGTGAAAACGTCTCCAAAAGCGAGATGATCTCCTCGGCTGAATACCGGATCCCGGGATGGTAGTTCGGGTGGGTCATGATCCGCACCATCCCGTTTTCCGTCAGTGGACAGGAGGCCCAGCCCGACCGTTTGTTCTTCCCATACCACGCATGCGCCCGTTCATGGAAGGAATGGTCCGCGTCCGCAAGCGCTATCAAAACGTTGATGTCCAGCAGCCCCCGCATCAGATCCCTTCATCGTCCATCAGTTTCCTGACATGTTCCGAGGTGATGACGTGCCCGGTTCCCGGCAGCACCGGGATCCCGTTGCGCAGGCGGCCCCGCCCCCTTTTCTCCGGCATCAGGCCCTTGCGCGCCAGCCGCGAAATCACCGCACCCGCCGTGCTCCTTTCCTTCGCCGCGATCTCCTTCGCCGCCTGCAGGATGTCCGGTTCAATGTCCAGTGTGGTTCTCATGCATCTGATGCAAACGCATCAAGAGGGTCCTGTCAAGCCGGCACGGGTTCACGTCCCGGTTCAACGGCCCGCATCCAGCAGGGGGATCCGGCGGCGCTTCTCGTCACGGTAGATAGTGAAGTGCCGGTCGAAGGTGAACAGGCGCTCGCCGAGCTGGAGTTCCACCATCCGCACCAGGCTCGCATCGGCAAGCGACATGGGGAGGTCCTGATACTTGTGCATCGGGGCGAAGACCCGGTCCGCATGATCCTCCACCCGGAATGGAATTTCCAGGATGCCCGAACGCAGCCATTTGCCCAGCCGGGTGATCGCCTTTGGGTGGTGCCGCAGAATATAACGGGCCTCCGCAAGCACCGGTTCGCTGGTCCGGAAGGGCGCCCCATGGGTTTGGGTGACGTCAACCGCCGCCTCGTGCCACTGATCGCTCCGGTCCAGCCACGCCACGATCGGCCCGGTATCCACAAGCAGACGCTCCCTCATTTCCCAAAGCCTTTCAGGTGGTCCGGGTTGCTGGACAGGTCACCCGTCCCCGATTCGATGCATCCAAGGTCCCTGCGCATCAGGTCGTAAGCGGTTGGAGCTTCCTCCACCGATGCTTTTCCGCGCATCTCCTCCTCAATCGATTGGCGAATCAGTGCCGACTTCGTGATGCCAAGCCGGCGCGCCCGTTTCTCAATGCGGATGGCCAGTTCCTCGGGCACTTTGATGGTCAGGGTTTTCATGGCCGGCCAGTATATTACTTAATGTTACAGATGGCAATACCTGCATTTGGGTGAACATTGTGCTTGTCAAATCCGGTGCCCTGACGAGCAGGACGGGATTGCCAAATTCCGGAAGGCGGCCCTGACTGAGACACATGCCGACTGAATCCCGCCGCTGCGACTGGTGCCTTGGCGACCCGCTCTATGTCGAATACCATGACACGGAATGGGGGGTGCCGTGTTTCGACGACCGGGTGCTGTTCGAGTTTCTTATTCTGGAGGGGGCGCAGGCCGGGCTGTCCTGGCTGACGATCCTGAAGCGGCGGGAGAACTACCGCCGGGCCTTTGCCGGGTTTGATGCGGAGAAGGTGGCACGGTTCGGGAAGCGGGAGGTGGAGCGGCTGCTCCAGGACCCGGGCATCATCCGCAACCGGCTGAAGGTGGAGAGCGCGGTCAGCAATGCCCGGCGCTTCCTTGAAATCGTCGAGGAGCGAGGCTCCTTTGCCGACTACATCTGGGACTTCATCGACGGGAAACCGATCCAGAACCGCTTCCGGAAAATGGCGGACCTGCCGGCCTCGACACCGCTCTCGGACCGCATCAGCAGGGAAATGAAGCGGCGCGGGTTCAAGTTTTTCGGGACAACGATCTGTTACGCGCACATGCAGGCAACGGGGATGGTCAACGACCATCTGGTCAGCTGTCCGCGGCATGCGGGGTGCGGGGCGCTGGCCCCGTCGGGGGGATAACCACGAATGGCGCTAATCTCCGCGGATGGGATTTTTATTGTTTCAGAATCCGCGCAAATCTGTGCAATCGGCGGATAATGAGCGCGATGGACGACCTTAGAGAGACGATGGCGCGGCTGCGGGGGCCGGACGGATGCCCGTGGGACCGGGAGCAGACCCACCAGACCCTGTGCGAGCCGCTGATCGACGAGACAGCCGAGCTGCTGGACACGATCGACCGGGAGGACATGGAGCACATGTGCGAGGAGCTGGGGGACGTGCTGCTGCAGGTGGTTTTCCACGCGCAGATGGCCGAGGAGAGCGGGCACTTCACCTTCGACGACGTGGCCCGCGGGATCAACGAGAAGCTGGTGCGCCGGCACCCGCACGTTTTCGGGGACCTGAACCTGGAGGATTCGGAGGCGGTCCTGCACCAGTGGGAGCAGATCAAGGCGAAGGAAAAAAAGAACGGTCCCGAGTCGACAGGCCTTTTCAAGCGCCTTCCCCCGTCCCTTCCGGCGTTGATGTTCGCCGCCAAGGTGGACAAGCAGATCCGGAAAAAGAACTTGGAACATCCCCGGTTGCCCGACGCGGTGAGCCTGGAAAGCATGGCGGACGGACTCGAAGAGGAGGAAGCCGGGGAGCTGCTTTACCAAATTGTTGCAGCCTGCCGTCACGCAGGTATTGACGCCGAGACGGCTTTGAGGAAATTTACGGCAAAACTGGCGCGTGAAATCGAAGGAAAAGGATAACGGATTCAACTTCATTTGCATCCCGTCCGCCGCGGGCCCGCTGATTATTCCCTACAAGCTGGAACGTTCGCGGAGGATCAAGCGGATGCATTTGCAGATCAATTGTCCTCACTTTGTCACCCTCAAGATGCCGCTTCGCCAGTCCGAGGTCCAGGGAACCCGTTTCCTGCAGGAGCACGGGGAATGGATCCGCCAGATGCTGGCCAAGCAGCCGCGTGTCCCGAAGCTGAGGGATTACCTCCTGAAGCATTCCCGCCTTTCCCTTTTCGGGCGCTGGTACAATCTCCGCATCACCTTCAACAAGGGCACCACTGCCTATGTGATTGATGACCAGCGGCGGTGTGTGCGGATCTCCCTGAATCCCCGCATATCCTCGGAGAGGCAGCTGATTTCCCTGCTCCGTGAAATCGCCCGGGAATTTCTTCCGGCCCGGTTGCGCTACTGGGCCGACCGGGTACGGGTGAAAGTGCATGGGATCACGGTTCGTGACCAGAAATGCCGGTGGGGCTCCTGCAGCGAAACCGGTGGGATTTCCCTCAACTGGCGCCTCATCCTGATTGCTCCGCGTCTACAGGATCACGTCCTCCTGCATGAACTGGCGCATCTTCGGCATTTTGATCATTCCCGTGCATTCCACCGGCTTCTCGAGACCCTCGACCCGCAGGCGCAGAAGCATGCCCGTCAGTTGGACGAGGAAGCCTCCCGGGTGATTTATCTTGGGCGAACGGAATCGTGACCCGCTGGAAAATCAGCGCGGATACCGGTGGGACCTTCACGGATTGCCTTGCGGAATCGGATGGGGGAGTTGTCCGCCGTGGCAAGGTGCTCTCCTCGGGACGGCTTCGCACACGCATCCGGAGGGGGTTGGCGCAGGGGCAGCTTTCCATCGATCCCTTTCCGGTGCCGGATCCGGGCTGGCTGGTGGGCAAGGCCGCTTCCGTTCAAAACGAGCCTGCGGGCAGGATCCTCGCTGCGGAGGAAGGGATCCTGCGGCTGGAGTTCCCTCCCGAAAGCATCAGGGCCGGCGATCTCCTGGAAGTGGACAGCGGGGTGGAGGCCCCGGTTCTCGCCATGCAGCTCCTGGTTCCCGAGATTGGGAAGGGAAGGGACACCGTGGAGTTTTTCCGCCTTGGGACGACCCGGGGAACCAACGCCCTGCTGGAAAAAAAAGGCCCTCCGGTGGCGCTCTTCCTGACCAGGGGATTCGAGGACCTGTTGCGGATCCGGGACCAGAAGCGGCCGGACCTGTTCGCCCGCAACATCCGCCGGGAAGAGCCCTTGTACCGTCGTGTTTACGGGATACCCGGAAGGATGGATGCGGATGGGAAGGTGGTCGAGCCGCTGGATATCGAAATCCTCGCGGCATGTGCCCGGAAAGCCCTTGCGGAAACCCTGCAGGTGACGGGACCCCTTGATTGCTCCGCCAGGGAGCGACTGGACGACGGCCATCTCCTGAACGTCCGCATTACGGGCAAAGCGGGGAAACTGACCATTGATTTCTCGGGAACCGCCCCGGTCCATCCGGGCAACCTGAACGCCACCCCAGCCATTGTGCGCAGCGCCATCCTCTATGTCCTGCGCCTTCTTGTGGACCGGTCGATGCCCCTCAACGAGGGCCTGCTCGAGAACGTCGAGATTGTCCTACCGCGCTGCTTCCTCAATCCGGATTTCCCGGAAAATCCCCGGGAATGCCCCGCCGTGGTCGGGGGCAATGTCGAGACCAGCCAGCGCCTGGTGGATGCCCTCGTCCGGGCCCTCGGGATCCTCGCCGCCGGCCAGGGCACCATGAACAACCTGCTCTTCGGAAACGACCGCTTCGGCTATTACGAGACGATCGGCGGGGGAAGCGGGGCCTCCGGACCGGCCGGGCCCACCGCTGGGGCCGGTGGCTTTCCGGGGGCCTCCGGGGTCCACGTCCACATGACCAACACCGCCATCACCGACCCGGAGATCCTCGAGCAGCGGTTCCCCGTGGTTTGTCGTGAATTTTCGCTACGCCGGGGATCCGGAGGGAAGGGGGCCTTCGACGGGGGCGACGGGCTGGTCCGGGAAATCCTCTTCAGGGAACCGGTTTCCCTTTCCCTTCTCAGCCAGAACCGGGTGCGGGGCCCGGCCGGCGCCCGGGGCGGGGGAGACGGCCAGCCCGGCCGCCAATGGATCGTGCACCGCGACGGATCACGGGAACCCGTGCCCGGCATCGCCCAACTGCGGGTGGAAGCGGGACAGTCCATCCGTATCGAGACTCCCGGCGGTGGGGGCTGGGGGGCACCCGCCTAGCCGAATTTCCTCCGGAAAAGCCAGTTCGCGGCAAAGCTGTTGATGACGGCGATGATCAGGAGGGGCCAGGTGTGCGACCAGACCATGGCCGGGCCGGCATCCTTCAGGAACAGGCCCCTTGCGATTTCAAGGAAGTGGCGGAGGGGATTGAGGAGCGTGGCGTGCCCGAGCCAGGCAGGCATGTTGTCGACCGGGCTGGCGAATCCCGACAGCAGAATCGCGGGAAGTACAAAGCTGAACACGCCGAGAATGGCCTGTTGCTGGGTGGAGCACAGGGCCGAGATAAACAGCCCGACCCCGACAAGCGACAGGATGTAGGCGGCCATGCTCAGGTACAGGAGGGCCAGCGATCCCTCGAAGGGGATCTTGAAAAGAAAGACTCCCAGGGCGACGATCAGGCTCGCTTCCCCCATGGCGACCAGGAAGGCGGGGATCGCCTTTCCCGCCAGGAGGAAGGCGGGCGTCAGGGGGGATACCATCAACTGGTCGAAGGTTCCCAGCTCCCGCTCGCGCGAGAGGGAGAGCGCTGTCACAATCATGGTCATGATGGTGGTGAGGATCGCCACCAGTCCGGGCACGACAAACCAATGGTAACTCAAGTTGGGATTGTACCAATGGCGCGTGACCGGGAACGACCGGACGGTGAGCCGTTGCGGGACGACCTCCGCCTGGAACTGCATCAAGACCTCGTTGACATATCCCAGGGCAATCTGGCCGCTGTTGGAGCGGCGGCCGTCGACAATCACCTGCAGGATGGCGGTTCCGCCGCCCAGCAGTTGCTGGCTGAAGTCCCGCGGAATATGGATTCCAAGCAAGGCGTCCTGGTTCTCGATCCGACGGGTCAGCTCCCGGCCGTCGTGCAGATACCGCACCTTGTCGAAGGCCCCCATGACGCTGAGCCGCTGTACCAGTTCCGCGCTGTGGCCGCCGGCATCCTCGTTCCAGATGGCCAGCGTGTTGTGCTTCACCTCGAGGGTCGCCGCGAAAGAGAAGACGAACAGCTGCAGCAGCGGTGGCATGATCAGGATAAAGCGGCTCCGGGGATCCCGCAGCAACGCGAGGATCTCCTTCCGGATGAGCGCATGAAGCCGGTGGATCATGTCAATCGAGTTTGCGGGCCATGTTTCTCGCCGTCAGGCCGAGGAAGACGATGGAGGCCAACAGGAGAAACAACAGGTTCGGCAGGAGGATGCTCCAGATGTCCCCGGCCAGAAACAGGCTCTTCAAGGAGCTGACAAAATAGCGGGCCGGAATGATGTACGTGATGGCCTGGATCCAGAGGGGCATGCTCTTGATCTCGAAGACGAAGCCGGAGAGGATGAACGCGGGCAGGAAGGCCACATTGAGGGCGATCTGGGCGGCAAGGAACTGGTCCCTGGTCCCGGCCGAGATGCCGAGCCCCATTCCGAGGGCGGTCAGCAGGAACAGGGAGGTGGTGATCGTCAGGGCAAACAGGCTGCCCTGCAGCGGGACCTTGAACAGGAAGACGGCGGTGAGGACGCAGACGGCAAAGGACCCCATGCCGAGGATGAAGTAGGGGATGATCTTGCCGATGATCAGTTCGGCCCTTGTGACGGGCGAGGCCAGCAGGGCTTCCATGGTGCCGCGTTCCCATTCACGGGCCACCACAAGGGCGGTGAGGAGGGCCCCGACGATCGTCATGATGACGGCGATCGACCCGGGAATCAGGAAGTTGCGGCTCCGCACGGCCGGGTTGTAGCGGTATCGCTGCTCCACGGTGATGGGCGGGTTCCAGCCGAACCCTTCCTGATATCGCCGCTGCTCGTTCCATGTCAGCCAGACGCCGCGTGTGTAGTTTTCCACAAAGGCGGCGATCTGGGGCTCGCTTCCGTCGGTGATGATCTGAAAGGCCGCCTCTTTTCCTTCGCCGCGCACATGCCGGGCAAAATCCTCCGGAAGGACAATGATTCCCCGCAGCTGGCCACGGGCCAGGAGATCCTCGAAGGCGCGCAGGTCCGTCCCGCCCCGCACCTCGAAATAGCCGGAGCCCCGGAGGGCCGCCGCGAATTCCGATGCTTCCCCGCTCACCGATTCGATGACAAGGCCCACGCGCAGGTTCTTTGAATCGAGCGACAAGCCGTACCCGAAGATAAAGAGCAGGATCAAGGGAATGATGAAGGCGATCAGGATGCTGCTCGGGTCGCGTCCGACCTGCAGGAATTCCTTCCTGACGAGTGCCCTGAGGCGGCGCATGGAGAAGGGGGAAGGCGCCTTCACGCGGCGGCCTCCCCTCCGGTGCGGCGCTTGATCAACTCGATGAAGGCATCCTCCAGGGACGGCCGTTCGAGCTTTTCCCCGATGGATTGCTTCTTGAGCTCCCGGGGGGAGCCAAGGGCGATCAATTCAGCCTGGTACATCAGTCCGATGCGGTCGCAGTTCTCCGCCTCGTCCATGAAATGGGTGGTCACCATCACCGTGACCCCCTTTTGCGCCAGCCCCTTGATATGGGTCCAGAACTCCCGCCGGGTGACCGGGTCGACCCCCGAGGTCGGCTCGTCCAGGAAAAGGATGTCGGGGCGGTGCATGAGGGAGCAGCTGAGGGCCAGCCGTTGCTTGATTCCAAGGGGAAGGTCTTTCGAGGAGCGCCCGAGATAACCCTCCAGCCCGAAGAGATCGATCATGAGGCGGACCTGTTCCCGGCGGTGCCTTCCCCGCAGGCCGTAGACCCCGGAAAAGAAATCGAGGTTCTGCCGGGTTGTCAGGTTGCCGTAGAGGGAAAACTTCTGGGCCATGTAGCCGACCCGCTGACGCGCCGCCCCGGGTGCCCTGCTGAGGCTGATCCCCGTCACCAGCGCCTCCCCCGCCGTCGGCTTGAGGAGGCCGCACATCATTTTGAATGTAGTGGATTTGCCGGCCCCATTGGGTCCGAGGAGGCCGAATATTTCCCCGGAGGGGATGGTGAAGTTGATCTCCTTCGTGGCCGTGAAGCCGCCAAAGCGCTTCGTCAGGTCCCGGGCCTCGACAACGACAACGGATTTGCCATGGCTCTTCCGCGGGGTGTTTTCCGCGAGAACGGAGGGACCCTTCGGCGCCCCGCCCATCAGTTCAATGAAGGCATCCTCAAAGGAACGGCTCCCGCTCCTTGCCCGCAGGTTCTCCGGCGGCCCCTGGAACAGCACCTGTCCCTTGTTCAAAAGCAGCACCCGGTCGCACTTCGCCGCCTCGTCGAGGTACGAGGTGGACCAGATCACCCCGATCCCCTCGTTCATCAGGTTCCCGACCATCTTCCACAATTCCCGCCTTGAAATGGGATCCACCCCGACACTCGGCTCATCGAGGAGGAGCAGCCGCGGGCGGCCAAGCAGCGCGCAGGCCAGCCCGAGCTTTTGCTTCATGCCCCCGGAAAGGGCCCCGGCCCTTCGCGCGGTGAAGTCCCCAAGGCCCGTAAAGGTAAGCAGCTGACCGAAACGCTTTTTTCGTTCCCCGCCCGTGATTCCGCGCAGATCCGCGTTCAGGTCCAGGTTTTCCATGACCGTGAGTTCCTCGTACAACCCGAACTTCTGCGGCATGTAGCCGATGATTTCCCGGACTTTCGCGGCCTCCCCGAGGGGATCCAGCCCGGCGATCCGGATTTCCCCGTCGTCCGGCGTGAGGAGGCCGGCCAGCAGCCGCAGGAGGGTGGTCTTGCCGGCACCGTCCGGGCCGATGAGGCCCAGCATCCGGCCGGATTCAAGGGTCGCCCGCAACGGTTGAAGCGCCTCGTGCCGCAATCCGGGAAAGGATTTCCGGAGACCTTTTGTTTCCAGCAGGGAATCGGTTTGCATCAGTCTTCCCCGGCGGGCCGGGTTGCGGCGGGAATGCTCACCGTCACCGGCATGCCCTGCCGTAACGCCTCGTCCGCGTCTTCCACGATCACGCGGAAACGAAAGACGAGATTGGTGCGCAGCTCCTCCGTGTGGACGGATTTCGGCGTGAATTCAGCCGTGGGGGAAATGAAGCCGATCCGGCCGGTGTACGGCTTTCCCGGGCGCGAATCGGTGTGAACCTCCACGCGCATCCCGGGCCGGATGCCTCCGAGCCGCGCCTCGGGGATGTAGGCCCGCACCCACGGGTTCTCTTGTAGAGATAAAACAAATACATGGGATCCCGTGGCCACGCTCGCCCCCTCCTCGACCACGCGGGTGCGGACCGTCCCGGCCGACGGGGCCGAGAGGCGCGCATCCGCAAGGGCGGTCCGCGCCTCCTCAAGCCGGGCCGCGGCCAGGCGCACCCGCGCCTGAGCCTGCGCGATCTCCTCCGGACGGAAGCCCGCCTCGAGCAACCGGACCCGGGCGCGGGCGGATTCCAGGGCCGCCTCCGCCTGCTCCTTTCTGGCCACGGCGAGGTCCAGCTCCTGCCCACGTCCCGCCTGCGTCGCGTCGAGGTGGCGTTGCCGCTCGAGGTTCTTTCCGGCCAGTTCAAGGCCGGCCCTCGCTTCCGACAGTTGGGCCCGGGCCTGCTCGATCTCCTCCTTGCGATACCCCGCCTTGAGCAGTTCCAGGTTCGCCTGTTGGAGGGCGACTTCCGCCTCCGCCTGCCGAAGCCTTTCCTCGTAGGGGACCGGATCCAGCTCCGCCAGCAGCCCGCCGGATTCAACAGCCTCCCCCTCGTCCTTGTAAAGCGCCTTCACCTTTCCCCCGACCCGGAAGGCGAGGGTCGCCTCCCGGATGTCGACATTTCCGTACAGTTTCAGCGCCGAATGCGGGGATTGCTCCCGGGTCACGTGGAGGACCACCAGGAGGACGGCCAGGGCCAGAAGGACGGCTCCGGGAAGAAGGAATTTCTTTTTCATGGCTGTCGGGGACGACCCGGTTCCCGCCACCCGTTGCGGGGACAGGCGGATGCATCCTTGCCCGATGCTGCCAGATCAGCCGCTTTTCGGCAAGGGAAAGCTATGGGGTTGTCTTGTCCCCGGACAATTCAACGGCCCGGCGGGTGGCCGCCAGGATCGTTTCCTTCAGGGTACCTCGGAAACCGCCCCTCTCCATTTCGGCCAGCCCGGCAAGGGTGGTGCCCCCGGGCGAGGAGACCCAGTCGCGGTGGGTCTCGGGCGTTTCGGGAACGGCCTCCAGCAGGGCGGCGGCGCCCTGGACGGTTTTGAGGGCCAGCCGGTAGGCGGTTTCCTTATCCAAGCCGGCGGCCACCCCCCCATCGCGCAGGGCGGCGACAAATTCAAACACGTAGGCGGGCCCGCTTCCGCTCAATCCGGTGACCGCGTTGAGGGATTGCTCCGGCATCGGCACGACTTCCCCGAGGGCCTCGAGGATGCCGCGCACCCGGCTTTCCTCCTCCGTGGAGAGCGGCTTGAGGGGGCTGTAGGCCGTGATCCCGGCACCGATCATCCCCGGCGTGTTGGGCATGCAGCGGACCAGGTTGGCGGCTTCGGGAAAGAGCGACTGGAGCCGCGAAAGGGTGGTGCCGGCAAGGATCGAAAGGATCCGCCGGCCCCGGGTTAAAGCGGCCAGTTCGGCGGGCAGCTCACCGACTTGCTGGGGCTTGCAGGCGAGGATGATCCAGTCGGCCTCCCGGGTGAGTTCACCCCAGTCGCGGGTCAGGCGGATACCGGTTTCCCCCGCGAGGGCCTCGGCGGTTCCATCCTTTGCGCTGGTGCAGAGGATCCGGCCGGCCGGCCATGCGCCTGTCTTGAGAATCCCGCGTACCATGGCACCGGCCATCCGGCCGGCTCCGATGAAGGCGAGGCCGCCGCTCATGATCCTTCCATCCCTTTTGCGGAATCGGAATCGGTTTCCACGGGCAGGCGCACCGTGGCGGTGGTTCCGCCGCCTTCACGATCGGAAAGATCGATGATCCCCCCGAGGCAGTTCACGCTGTGCTGGGCGATGGTCAGTCCCATCCCCCGCCCGATGGTGGAGGAGGAGGTGACGAAGGGCTCAAAGACACTGTCCTTGATTTCGGGATCAATCCCCCTCCCGCGGTCCAGGACCTCCAGGACAAGTTCCCCGGAACCATCGCCTTCTTCCATACTCACTTCCAGCCTGACCTCTCCCTTCGCGGGGGAGGCACCGTTTTCCCCCGGCTGGTAGCTCTCAAAGGCATTCTGCAGCAGCCGCTCAAGGCAGACCTCGAGCAGTTCCCGGTTGGTCCGGAACTGGAAATCATCCGGCAGGGCGATCTTCTCATCGACGGGACAATCCGTGGAGGTGGCGCGGTGAAAGCGGGCCACGGCGCCGGTGAGGATCTTCCTCAGGGGAACCATCTCCTTCTGCAGGGATTTGAAATGCCCGATCACAGTGAGCTGGTGGACAATCCGGGTCATGCGCTGCACGGCCGCCTCCATGCGGTCGCAGTTCCGTGTGATCTTCTCCGGTTTCCCGGTGTTGCTCCGGATCAGGCTGATGTAGCCCATGATCACGCCGAGGAGGTTGTTCAGGTTGTGGGCGATCCCCTCCGTCAGGTGCATGAGCGCGGATTGGCGACGCGACTGTTCCAGCTGGCGGGTCAGGGCCAGATTTTCCCGGTGTTCCTTGATGATGCGCAGCTGGGTCTGGACGCGGGCCAGGGTTTCCTCCATTTCGAAAGGCTTGATCAGGTAGTCCGCCGCCCCGACATCGAATCCGGCCAGCTTGTCCTCCTTGTCCGTCCGCGCGGAAATGAAAATGACGGGAATCTCGCGCGTGCCTTGGTCCTCCTTGAGCTGGCGGCAGACCTCGATGCCGTCCATGCCGGGCATGACAATGTCGAGAAGAATCACATCCGGCTTCACTTCGCGCGCCAGCCGCAACCCCTCCGGGCCGTTGGTCGCACTGTGCACGGTCATGTCGCTCCGCAGAAGGGCCCGCTCCAGAAGACGCACGTTCAGGAGCTGGTCATCAACAACGAGAATGGTGGCGGTCGGCATGGTCTTCAACGGCTCAATTCCCAGGCCTTGACAGTGTTCTTCATGAGCAGTGCCACGGTCATTAACCCGACTCCCCCCGGAACCGGAGAAATGGCCTTGCACTTCGGGGCCACGGCATCGAAGTCGACATCGCCGACAATCCGGTAGCCCTTCTTGCTGCCGGGATCCTCGACCCGGTTGATTCCCACGTCGATGACCACGGCCCCCTCGCGGACCATGTCCGCGGTGACAACGTTTGCCCGGCCGATGGCCGCGATCAGGATATCCGCCTGGCGGGTGATTTCCGGCAGGTTCCGCGTGCGGGAATGGCACACCGTGACCGTGGCATTGGCAAAGGGGTCCTTGCGCATGAAGAGAAGGGCGGCGGGCTTGCCGACAATCAGGGACCGGCCGAGGACGACCACATGCCGTCCTTCCGTCTCGATGTCGCAGCGCCGGATCATTTCGCCGATTCCCGCCGGCGTGCAGGCCACAAAAGCCTCCGGATCCTCCTGGACGAGACGCCCGAGGTTGACCGTGGAGAATCCGTCCACATCCTTTTGCGGGGCCACCGTGTTGAAGACGGTTCGTTCGTCCATGTGGGCCGGAAGCGGAGCCTGCACGAGAATTCCATGAACCGAGGCGTCCGCGTTCAGGCTGGCGATCTCACGCAGCAGTTCCTCCTGCGAAATGCTCTCCGGAAAGGTTTTCAACCGGCTTTCAATCCCCACCTGGGCGGCCTTTTTCTGTTTGGAGTTCACATAGTAGACCGAGGCGGGATCCTCACCGATCCGGATGAACGTGACGCAGGGCCGCGGGCCCGGTTCCCGGTCCAGTCGTTCCTTGATTTCCTCCAGGATTTCCCGCGATAACTTCTTCCCGTCCAGCAATTCCATTCTCTTTTCCAACTGGGTCGTTCCGGCTACTTGAGGCGCATGTTGCGCGCTTGAATGATCCAGTCACCCCCCGATTCCTTGAGGGTGCGCTCGCCGTGAATAATGACATTCCGGTCCAGAAAATCCTTGATGGATCCGGGAATGACGATGCCGGAAGTGTCCACCCATGCGATCCGCCTGCCATTGGCTCCCTCCAGGTAAAACGGCGCCTTCGGTTGGATGAGGCCAAGGAAAGGCTTGGAACGTTTGAAAACCCCTTCGTAGCGCTGGCCGACCGTTCCCGGCGGGGGACCCCTCCGTTGTTCTTCCGGAAGCAGCTCCGCGGGGGGAGGGGATTCCTCCGGAATGTCCACCGCGCCCGTTTCCTCGAACATGCCCGCTTCCTCCGTGTCCGCGACGACGGTTTCTTCCGCCATTCCCGTAACGGGTGGTAGGGGCGGAGGGGTCTCAAGGACAAAATAAACAGGGAATCCTCCCCCGTACCGGATTTTCCACCATTCCCCGGTATCGATGATCTCCACAGGATCCCCCGTCCGGAAGGTCCCGAGGACCGTGCTTTCGGTGCCGGGGCCGGAAAAGATCAGGGCGTTGTCGACGGGCAGCAGATCCTTGCCGATTTTCGCGTCCGGCACGTATCCGGTGATTTCCCCCTTGAAATCCGCGAAATGCCAGCCCAGTGCCGCCCTGGCCTCGTCCAGGACCGGCGTTGGCTGACCCAGGCGCGGATCATCGAGCGTTGTGGTCTCCACTTTCCGCGAAGCGGTATCCGCTTGCAGGTGAAGATCGATTTCCGCGGCTTCTCCGGCCAGGGAGCAGGCGGACACAACAGCCAGGACAAGGAAGAGAGGACGGCTCATGTGATTTTTCATGGTTCTGGAGAATCAGTTTGGCAAGCCCTTGTTCCCGGCTCAACCGAATAATTGCAAATCGGGACCCCGCTTTCCTGGGGTCTTTTTTATGGCAAAATAAATCCTTGCCTTTCAACCTGGATAAGGTTATTACCTTAATTCCTCTTCGCATTGTATCTACTTGAACGCACTCTCTCTGTCATGAAATTCCTATCGAAAAAGCCTGTTGTTTTCACATTTCTGCTTTTTTTCCCCATTGCCGGAATGGTTGTCCATGGGGCGGCCCCGCACAGTTCCGGAGGGGAGGCCTCCTCCGGGAACAACTCGGAAACGGATCTGCTGCCGGACAAGGCACAGGGCTGTCCCGTGCACAAGGGGCGCCCGACCGACAATCCCGCCAGGGAGAAAGCCCTGCCGAATGTTTCAGACAAGGCGGTGCCGGTGATTATCAACCTTCCCTGGAAAAACTTCGAGCCGGCCAGCCCCTGCGGGAAGAACCCGCCGGCCCTGGGCCACGTCAAACGGCGCGGAAAAGGGCACCACAAGGACAAGGGGGAAGGCCACGACAAATGGGGCCCGAAGGAAGGGTAGCCGGTCAATCTTCTCCCGGTGCGGCGAAGAGCAGCTGGACCTGACGCTTTCCCAGGCTTTGGATATGGCCGGCGGGGATCCCCTTCAGCCGGAATTGCCCGATCTGCACGCGCTTGAGTTTGCGGACCTCATAACCGAACGCGTACAGCAGGCGCCGGATCTCCCGCTTTTTGCCGTGGTGCATGACGATTTCCAGCTTTTTCCAATTATCGGTGGTCCGGGACTTCAAGGGATGGACCTGTTCCACGCAGAGGCGTTCCCCTTCCCAGGTGATTCCGCGCCGTAACTTCGCGACATCCGCCGCCTGGAGCGGCTTGTCGATCTCGACCTGGTATTTCTTGACCACCCCGTACGATGGATGGGCCAGCTGCTGCTGGAGGTCCCCGTCGTTTGTGAGGAGAAGGAGCCCTTCGCTGTCCTTGTCGAGGCGGCCGACGCAGAAAAGCCGTTCCTTGTGCAAATCGGCGGGAAGGAGATCAAAAACGGTGCGTTGTTGGTGCCGGTCGGCATTGGTGCAGACATAGCCCTTGGGCTTGTTCATGGCGACCACGATCTTTCTCGGGGACCGCCGGGACAGGGGGTTTCCATCCACCTCGATCAAGTCCTTCCCCGGCAGGCACTTGTCTCCGAGACCGATGACCGTCCCGTTCACACTTACCCGCCCTTCGGCGATCATGGTTTCAGCCTGCCGTCGCGAGGCAATTCCGCGATCGGCGATGACCTTCTGTACCCGCATGGGCTTTTCCTCCCTCATCCCTCATGACATCTTCTTCAGCTAAAAGCTTGTCAAGGACCCGTTGCCCTTCTTACCTTCTCCTTGAACATCCAGAACGTCTTAACTTAAGTTTTGTGTCATGAAAACCTTCTTAGCAATCAAACCAGTATGGTTCCTGGCCCTGGCCCTTGTACCAATCCTCTCCAACGCGCAGGGCACCGGGGAGGTTGAAGCCATTTACGAGGATCCGGATGGGGCGGTGATCGACCGCGCCGGAAACGCGCTCGCGCTGGCTGTCGGGGACAAGCTCCAGGACGGGGATATCATCAAGAGCAACGACAGCACCGTCATGGTGCGCCTCTGTGATGAATCCCTTGCCACCATTTATCCCAAAAGCGAGGTAACCTTCACCGGAATCGGCACGGGAATGGTTCGCATGGGTCTTCTCACAGGGGAGTTGCTGGGAGACACCAGCCCCACGGACAATTGCGATTTAACGGTCGGGACCCTTGCCGGCACGGTCAACGTCGGTGTGGGGATCTACGGGGTGGTCATGGTGGAGGGTCCGGATTTCTGGACCATGCAGGTCCGCAACCTCGATGGCACGGTAAGCGTGACCGGCGCCGATAACCTGGACACCTCCAAGCTGACGGTTTCCCTCATCGAGGCCGGTGAGATCGTCGACATCCCCGCAGGGGAGGAATTCGTCTGCTACGGCATTTACGATGTTGATGGCGACATTTTCGCCCTCACTGGTCCCGTAACCGGCATTGCCCTCATTCCAGAAGACGTCAAACTCGGTATGAACGAGGACGTGACGCGGATGAGTTCGATTGGCCGCCAGGGCCCGCCGGAGCAGCTGCCCCCGACAGACCGGCCCTATGAGACCCCGGCCGGACCGGTCCTTGAGAAGATCCCCTGGCCGGACTTCGAGCCCGCGAGTGATCCGGGTTGATCCGCGGGGCTTGCCTCCCACAACCAAATTTGCAATCCCGGTCACCGCCAAGGGTGGCCGGGATTTTTCATGATTCCCCCACGGATGCCGCCTCGATGATCCGGCTGTAGACTTCGCGGACCGGAAGGGAGGCGATTTCCGAGGGGGAGAGCCGGTTTTCCCCCATGGCGGGCAGAGCGGTGAGGGCCTCCATCAAGACCGGGTTCCGGTTGGCCTCGACCTCGTCAACCCGGTCGATCGGGGTAAAGAGCGGGACCTTGGCAAGCACTTCGGGATGTTCCCGGATCACCTTGTGAATGGCGAGGACGGCCTCGCAGAAACGGTCCAGTTCCGCCTTGGAGTAACTTTCCGTGGGCTCGATCATGAGGCCGAAGGTCTCCGGCCAGGCCACGGTCGGGGCGTGGAATCCAAAATCCAGGAAGAGCTTGCCGACCCGTGTCACGGCGAGGGGCCGGGGAATACCGGCCGCTTCCAGCCGTTGAAAATCCTCCTCCGCGAGCGTCAGGATGAATTCATGCATCCGCGGGGTGGAAGCGGCCTTGCCGGGCAGGGAAGGATAATCCCGCCGCAGTTTCTCAAAGCAATATCTGGCACTCAGGACGGCCATCGCGGTCATGCGCGGCACGCCCTCCCTGCCCAGACGGAGGAGATAGGTGTAGGCCCGAACCTTGTGGGCAAAGTTACCCCAATGACGGTGGAAGCTGCCGATACTTTTCACCGGCTTGACCGGGAAATAGCGGTCGCCCTTCCGTTCAACCTGGTGTCCCGGCAGGTAGGGTAGAAGGCGTTCGCTGACCCCGACAATGGCGTCCCCGGGGCCCCCGCCGCCGTGGGGAATGGTCCAGGTCTTGTGCAGGTTGTTGTGCACGGCGTCGACCCCCATCGCCCCGAGATCGCACCAGCCGGCGATCGCATTCATGTTCGCCCCGTCCATGTAGACCAGTCCCCCGGCCTCGTGGACAAGGTCGGCGATTTCGCGGAAATGGGTCTCGAAAATGCCGCAGGTGTTGGGATTGGTGATCATGATGCCGGCGAGGCGGTCGCGGTACCGGACCACCTTTTCCCGCAGGTCGTCCATGTCGATGGTGCCATCCGGGCCGCTTTCCAGAAGCACGATGCCGGTTTGCAGTCCGTCGAATTTCCCCGTCCGGTAGCCGGCCATCACCGCGGTGGCGAAATTGGTTCCGTGCGCCGAGGCCGGGATGAGGATGGCGTCCCGATGGCTTTCCCCGCGGTCGGCATGGTAGGCCTGGAAGAGCTTGATGCCCACCAGCTCGCCCTGGGCACCGGCCACCGGCTGGGTGGTGATGCCGGCCAGGCCGGTGATGCGTTTAAACCATTCCTGGATTTCGTGGAGGATGAAAAGGGCCCCCTGGGCATCCTCCAGCGGGGCCTGTGGATGCAAGTCCGTGAATCCGGGGAGGCTCGCGGCCCAGTCATTGATGAAGGGGTTGTACTTCATCGTGCAGGATCCCAGCGGATAGCACGCATCATCCGGGCTGACGTTCAGGTTTCCGAGGGCGCGGTAGTAATCGGCCACGGCGGCATCGTCCATTTCCGGCAGTTCCAGCGCATCCTGGCGCAGGCCGTTGGCCGGAATGTCCGGGAGCGGTTCCCCCGGCCCGGATTGTCCGTATCCCGAATCGCGGAAAAAGCCGGTCAGCCGTTCCAGATCCGCGTTCCGGTCGCTGAAGGAGAGCTTGAGAAGCTGTCGTCCCCCGGACACCCGGGCCGAGGCGTCGACGCCCAGGTGAATGCCGTACGCACGCGCCCGGGCAATCATGTCGGCTGCCTTTTCCGGCACGGAAAGGAGGATTTCATTGACGAAGGGGGATTCCGGAAAGGCCAGCCCGACCCCGTCAAACCCCGTAAGCCGGCGGGCCGCTTCCATGGCCTGCTCCCGGCCGCGCGTGAAGGCCGTCTTGAATCCGGATTCCCCGCGGGCGAGGATGGCGGCTCCCGCGATGGTGGCCAGAAAAGCCTGGTTCGAGCAGATGTTGGAGGTCGCCTTGTCCTTGCGAATATGCTGCTCCCGGGTGCTCAGGACCATGACGAGGCACTCGCGACCCGAGATATCCTTTGCCTTGCCGACGTAGCGACCGGGGGTCTGACGAATGGCGGTGCGGTTTTGCTCGTTATGGCGCACCCCGAACAGTCCCAGTCCGGGTCCCCCGAAATTCGGGCCGATCGCCAGGTGCTGGGCCTCGCCGACAATCATGTCGACCCCCGTCCGACCAAACGCGGTGGGCGGTTTGAGCCCCCCCGTTCCAAGCAGGATCGGATCGATGACGGCAATGGAGGCGGTTTTCCGGTCCTCCGTGAGGTCGGCCAGGGAATCCACATCCTCCAGCAGGCCGAGGCAGTTGACCTGGGGGAAAACCAGACCCGCCACGCTTTCCCCGTGCCTTGCGAGCAGTTGCCTTGCCTGCGCGATGCTGGTTTGTCCGGTATCCCCGTCCAGTGCAATCCAATCCACCGTGATGCCCGTTCCGGGGAGAAGGGTTTCCACCACTTCCCGGTCTCCCGGGAAAATCCCTTCCGAAATCAGGATCCGGTCGGCTTTCCGGTTCAAGCGGACCGCCGCCGCCATGGCCTCGAAAATCGCCGTCGAGCGGTCATAGAGGGAGCTGTTGATCGCCTCGAATCCCGTGATCTGGCTCATCAGGCACTGGTAGATCCAATGGGTCATGAGGGTTCCCTGGGATCGTTCGGGCTGGTAGGGAGTGTAGGCCGTCGTCAGGTTGCGAATGGCGCACACCGGCTCAACCACCGGCATCACCCGGTAATGGGGCAGCCCGTCGCCAAGGAAGGAGGCCCGGATCGTGTTTTGTTTCGAGATTTCCAGAACCCGTTCCTGGAGATTTGTGTAGGAGAGCTCCCCGGGGAGATCCGGAGCCTGGGAAAACCGGCAGCTATCCGGAATGTGGGCATACAGCTGCTCCATGGATTTTATTCCGGTTTCCCGCAGCATTGCCGCAATGTCCGCCTCCGTTGCGGAAATGTAGTGGCGATGCAACTCCCGGGGCAGTGTTTCCGGATCAAATGGCAACGGGTGGGATTGACCTTCTGGCATATACTTTTGAAGTTCTGGATGCGCTTTCGCTGAAATCAAAGCAAATATGGCCAAATTGATGTCGAATCCCGATAAAGCAAATATGGGCGGGAATTCCAACGGAGGAACCTGCGGCCCGATGACAAAATCCGGGCGCGCCGCCTGTATCCTGAAGGAACTGGACCGGGCATTTCCGGACCCGCCCATTCCCCTCCGGCACACCGATGCCTACACGCTTCTGGTCGCGGTCCTGTTGAGCGCCCAATGCACCGATGAACGGGTCAACCAGGTCACCCCGGTGCTTTTCAAGCGGGCCGGCTCGCCGTCCGCGATGGCCCGCTTGTCGGAGGAGCAAATCCTTTCCATCATCCGTCCATGCGGGTTGGGTCCCCAAAAGGCCAAGGCGATCCGTGAGCTTTCCCGGATTCTGGTGCGGGACCATGGCGCGCAGGTCCCGCGCAGCCTGGAGGTACTCGAGTCCCTGCCAGGGGTCGGCCATAAAACCGCTCAGGTTGTGATGGCGCAGGCCTTCGGCGAACCGTCCTTTCCCGTCGACACCCATATCCACCGGCTCGCCCAGCGGTGGGGACTGACCAACGGCAAATCCGTCCTGCAGACGGAGAAGGATCTCAAGCGGCTCTTTCCGAGGGAAACCTGGAACAGGGCGCATCTCCAGATCATTTACTATGGCCGGAAGTTCTGCACCGCCCGCACCCAATGCGACGGGTCCGCGAAGGCCTGTCCCCTTTGTCCGGTCCTCAATCACGGTCGCAAACGGGCGCGCCGGACCCGAAAAGCCTGAATTTGACCGTTTGCGGAACTTGACCGGAGGCGCCCGCCCTTCCTAACGTTCCATTAATGAGCAGGAAGAACCGGTTTTGCCCGTCCTGGACCTGGTGGATCCGCACGGGGGAGCGGCTGGATCTCGGGGTGGACATCCGGCTGGTTTTCGCCCCGCCGGAGGGGAAGGGGATGGAGGCGGCGGGGCTTGAGCTGCTCTCGCGGAACATGGCCGGAGGGGAGAGCGTGGTGCGCTCGATGCGGCAGGCGGGCATGCGCCTGCCCGAGGAGGCCTGGTGCCTGCTGGAATCCGGCGAGCTCACGGGCCGGCTGGGGGAATCGATGAGGGAAGTGGGGGAACTGTTGCGCGCGGGGCTGCTGCGGCGTCGCGAGCTGGCGGGCCAGCTTTGGTATCCGGGCGTGGTTTGCCTGACGGGATTCCTCGTGATGGGGCTCATTCTTTTCTGGGTAATCCCGGAGATGCGCGGGGTGGGGCAGGCCATGGGCACGGGCGGGGAGCTTCCATGGCTGACGGAGAACATCGGCCTTCTGTACGCGGTTATTTTCAGCGTCTCGGTGAGCCTCGCGTTCCTTGTTTTGCTCGGGGGGACCCTGCTGCGCGCACTGGCCTCGAGGTCGCTTGCCTGGGCCACGTTCGAGGAATCGGTTTATCGACGGCTGCCTGTGGCCGGCCGGTTGCGGCATGATTGCAGGCAGGCGCGTTTTCTCCGGCAGATGGGGATTCTCCTGAAGGGGGCGGTGGGGCTTCCCCGCTCCCTGGAAATGCTGGAGGAGGCATCGGCCAGCTGCTGGGAAAAGAAACAGCTGCGGGATTTCCGCAAGCGGCTCCTGATGGGGGCGGGATTCGCGGAAGGGCTGCGGGCGCTCCCCATCGTCAGCCCGGAAAACCTCCCCCTTCTTCTGGCGGGCCAGGAGGCCGGGCGGCTGGAGATCCACATGGAGCGCATCGCCCGTGAACTGGAATCCGGCACATCGTGGCGGGTCCGCCAGTTGATCCGTTTCCTTGAACCGGCCATTCTCCTCGGACTGTCCCTCGCCATCGGGGGCTTGATCCTGGCCTATCTCCTGCCAATGGTCCGAATGTTCGAACAGCTTGCGTGAACCGGATTCCGCGGGCATATTCGCCCCATGCCGGAAGCGTGCCTCATTCTGACCACGGGGGGAACCATCGACAAGGTCTATTTCGACGTCAAAAGCACCTACGCGGTGGGGGATCCGCAGATCGGGGAGGTCCTCCGGCAGGCCCATGTCGACCTTCCACACAGGATTGTTCCGGTCCTGCGAAAGGACAGCCTGGATCTCACCGAGGCTGACCGGGGCCTGATCCGTACCGCGGTCGGGGATTCGCCGGAAAGATGCGTCCTCGTCACCCACGGAACCGACACCATGACGGAGACCGGCCTGGCCCTTTCCGGTATTCCCGGAAAAACCATCGTTCTTACCGGCGCGCTTCTTCCGGCCCGCTTCCGTGATAACGATGCCGTCTTCAACATCGGGTTCGCGCTCGCCGCCGTGCAAACCCTCCCGGAAGGGGTTTACATCGCCATGAACGGCCGGATCTACAATCCCTCGCAGGTGCGCAAGGACCGTGAATTAAACCGATTTGTGGAGATTTGATCATTCAAGGAATTGACGAAACAGACCAACTGCATGAAATAAATCCACTGAATCGGCTTTGCGCTTGAAGACGGGCCGATTGCGATTGCGATACCGATTGCGATACCGATTATTATGCCGATATACGAGTTCTTCAGTCCTGATTCGAACAAGGTCTATTCTTTTTTTTCACATTCGGTGCCGGGCCCGGATGTCGTTCCCCGGTGCCCCGACAATCCCCGCTTCCGGATGCAAAAGCTGGTTTCGGGATTCGCCGTGATCGGCCGCGCGAAGGAGCCATCGGGCGGCGAGGGCGGGGACGACCTGGACGATCCCCGCATGGAAGCCGCCATGGCGGAACTGGAGCGGGAAATGGCCGGCATGGACGAGGAAAATCCCGATCCGCGCCAGATGGGCCATCTGATGCGCCGCATGTCCGAGCTCACCGGCGAGAAGATGCCGGGCGTGATGGAGGAAATGGTCCAGCGGCTCGAGGCGGGGGAAGATCCGGACAAGCTCGAGGAGGAATATGGCGACATGCCCGAGCTGGAGGAATTCGGCATGGGAGAGGACAGTGACAAGGACGGGGAGGGCGGATCCGTCAGGAAGTCCCTCCTGCGCCGGCTGCGCGGCCCCGTGCGCGACCCGGAATTGTATGAATGGAAGGACTACCTCTGAGCGGGTTTCAAAAAATGTTAAGGGCCGCGATATTCGACTGGGACGGGGTGGTTGTGGATTCCTCGGCCGCGCACAAGGAAAGCTGGGAACGGCTCGCGGCGGAGCGGGACCTTCCGCTGCCGGAGAATCATTTCGAGCGGAGTTTCGGGAAGAAGAACCAGCTCATCATCCCTGAAATCTACGGCTGGTCGGAGGACCTCGATGAAATTGAGCAACTGGGGAACCGCAAGGAGGCCCTCTACCGGGAGATCCTGGTCTCGACCGGCCTGGAACCGCTCCCCGGCGCCCTTCGCCTGTTCGCGGAATTGAAGGCGGCCGGCATTCCCATGGCGGTGGGGACATCCACCCCCCATCTGAACATCGAGACCGTGCTTCCCATGATCGGGGCTTCAGGGTTTTTCGGAGCGGTCATCGCCGCCGAGGATGTCGCCCGCGGAAAGCCCGATCCGGAGGTCTTCCTCAAGGCCGCCTCCGCCCTCGGGGCCGATCCCGCCGATTGTGTCGTCTTTGAGGACACCCTCCACGGGATCGAGGCGGCGCTGGCCGGCGGCATGAAGGCGGTGGCGCTGACCACTTCCCATCCGGAATCGCACTTTGCCTCCTCCCCGCCGCATGCCGTTGTCCCCGACCTCTCCGAGGTCTGTCTGCCCTTCCTTCGGCAATTGTGGGGTTAACCCCCCGGATAACCGCGACAGAGCCGAATGGCGGGCGGGCTTGCCTGCCCGATCAGCCGGTGCTAGTTTCCGCTCTTAATGGCACGTCTTTGGTCAGTTACCCTGGGGATTGCGGTGGCGCTTCTGCTCGTATGGTTGATGCTGGCCTGGCCGGCCGGGCCGGAGGAAGCGCAAACGCGAACCCATTCCGACGCCCGGGATCCGTCCGCGGATTTCCCGGCGGACCCAGCGGTATTCGAGATCCCCGCGGAGCGCCCCAAAACCCAATCCCTGCCTGGTATTCCCCTGCCGGTGCCGGGAGAGGAGGCCATCGCCGGGGAGTATACGGTCTTTTTCGAGGACGCTTCCTCCATGCGGGCTTTTATCCGCCGGGCCGGGGCCGCGGGCCTGCGCATTCTCGGGGTCGTGGATGAATTCCATGCCGTGCGCGTCGGCGCTACCGCAGGCCAGCTGCGGCCCCTGCTTGGAAAAGGGATGACGGTTGATAACAACCACCGCATCGAGGCACCGGAACTCCCGGATTCCGAATCCTGGCCATACGCCCGGTACCGTTCCTTTGAATCGGAGGCCATGGCCTTTCTGGGCGCCGGGCCCCTGGAGGATCGCCTGGACTGGGGTGAGGGGATCACCATCGCCGTGCTGGATTCCGGATGGACCGGGCACGCCACCATTCCCGAGGGACGCGTCCGGATGATTGACCTCCTGGGCTCCCCGCTGGCCGGGCAGTACGCCGGCCATGGCACCGCGGTCGCGGGACTGGTCTTCAGCGACGATCCTTTCGCCCCGGGAATCGCCCCCGGCAGCGATATCCTCTCGATCCGCGTCCTCGACGGGGAGGGCCGGGGAGACGCCTTTACCCTCGCCGAGGGAATTCTCGAGGCGGTCCGGAATGGCGCGGATGTTATCAATATGAGCCTTGGAGGATATACGGACAGCCGCATTGTCCGGGCCGCGGTCGATTATGCCGATTCCATGGGGGTGGTGCTGGTCGCCTCGTCCGGCAACGATGGGAAGGGGCTGGTTTCCTATCCGGCCGCCTACGAATCGGTGATCGGGGTGGCGGCTGTCGATGCGGACGGAAACCGGGCCCCCTTCTCCAATTTTGGCGAGGGAATCGATGTCGCCGCCCCGGGATACCGGGTCAACGCCCTCTGGAGCGATGATGCCTTTATCTACTTTGACGGAACTTCCGCGGCCGCCCCCCTTGTTGCCGGAATGGCGGCGAGGATCCTTCAGTCGGGACAGGCCGCCAACCCGCGGGAGGTTCGGGACCTGATCCGGGAAAAGGCCAATGAAGCCGGCGTCCCCGGCGATGACCTCTATTTCGGCGCCGGGATCCTCAACGCCCAGCGGATCGAGGAAACCGGTTTGCCCGGGATCTATGACCTCGCGGTCGGTGACTTTTATCCCGCGCTGGAGGAGGCCAACGGCAGCCATTTCCCCCTTTACGTAATCGTTGAAAACCGCGGGACCGGGTTCATTCCCGAGGCCACGGTCATGGTCTCACTGGACGGCTCAAACCGGATTTACCGGTTTTCCGGGCTCGTTCCAGGAAAGGTCGAGGCGATCGAGATCCCGGTTTCCATCGGTGATCTGGCGGCCGGGAGGAATTTCGATGTGCAGGCCGTCGTTGTCCCCGCGGACGGTTTCGAGGACGTGCGGCCCGGGAATAACCTTGGCGGGGTGAATCTCGTCAAGACCCCGGAGACCGGACCCCCGCCGGGGGACTGAGTCTTTTCCCTTTCCCGGGCCAAGAAAACGCTTGCCAAGCCATGGATGCTTTGCGACGTTCGCCGGCTCTTTACCCATGGACCACCTGGGGTCCATGGGCTTTTCAACAGGAACCATCAACCCGTCCATCGGGACTCTCCAGCCCGGCGGACTGCTTTAAGGAGTTCAATACAACACATGTCATCCGTAATGGAAGAACTGCTGGCCCAGAGCCAGTTCGAGAGCCTCATTGAAGGCTCGATTATCAAGGGCATCATCACCGAGATCCGCGAAAACGAGGTCATCCTCGACATCGGCGCCAAAGCCGAGGGCGTTGTCTCCGCCTACGAGTTCATGGACGTTGGCGAATTGCAGGTCGGCGAGGAAATCGAGGTCTTCCTCGAGCGTCTCGAGGACCGTGACGGCAATCCGGTGGTGTCCTACGACAAGGCCCAGCAAAAGAAAAACTGGGAAAACATCCTCTCCCAGTGCGAGGAGGGATCGGTCCTCAGCGGCCGGGTAAAGACCAAGGTCAAGGGCGGCCTGGTGGTGAACGTCGGCGTGGATGCCTTCCTGCCCGCCTCCCAGATTGATATCCAGCCCCCCAAGAATCTCGACCAGTATGTCGGCCAGACCTACGATTTCAAAGTCCTCAAGATCAACACGGACCGGAAGAACATCGTCGTCTCGCGCCGTGAGCTCATCGAGGAACAGCGCCTCGAGAAACGGCGCACGTTGCTCGAAAGCATCAAGCCCGGCGACATCTGCCGCGGCACGGTGAAGAACATCACCGATTACGGCGCCTTCGTCGACCTGGACGGCCTCGACGGCCTCCTGCACATTACCGACATGAGCTGGGGGCGCATCAGCCACCCCAGTGAAATGCTCAAGGTGGGCGAGGAGATCGATGTCATGATCATCGAGGTCGACCGCGATCGCGAGCGGGTCTCCCTCGGCCTGAAGCAGACCACCGAAAACCCGTGGGACGGCATCGAAAACCGCTATCCGGTCAATGCCCGGGTGCGCGGCAAGGTCGTCAACCTGGTGCCCTACGGCGCCTTCGTGGAACTTGAGGAAGGGGTCGAGGGACTCGTGCACGTCACCGAGCTTTCCTGGGTCAAGCGCATCAACAAGCCGGGCGAGGTGCTCAAGGTGGGCGACGAAATCGAGGCGGTTGTTCTCGGAATCCAGAAGGACGACCAGAAGATCAGCCTTTCCGTTCGCCAGCTCGAGCCGAACCCGTGGGACATGGTCCGCCACAATTATCCCGTCGGCGCCCGCGTCCGCGGCAAGGTCCGCAACCTCACCAGCTACGGCGCCTTTGTCGAGCTCGAGGAGGGCATCGACGGCATGGTCCACGTCTCCGACATGTCCTGGACGCGCAAGATCAACCATCCTTCGGAAATGGTGAAGAAGGGCGACGAGATCGACGCCATCGTGCTCGATGTCGACCCGGAACAGCAGCGCATCAGCCTCGGCATGAAGCAGCTCACCAACGACCCGTGGGACGAGATCGACACGCACTTCAAGATCGGCGACCTCGTCAACGGCAAGGTCAGCAAGATCACCAGCTACGGTGCCTTTGTTGAATTGAAGGAAGGCATCGACGGGCTTGTGCACATCAGCCAGATCAGCGAGGAGCGCATCGAGAAGGTGAAGGATGTGCTCAACGTCGGCGATGAGATCAAGGCCCGCGTCATCAAGATCGACCGCGACGAGCGCCGCATCGGCCTCAGCATCAAGGCGGCCGAGTACGACGACAGCCAGCTGGCCGCCGAAACCGCCGCCTTCGAGAGCATCGGCAACAACGAGCTGACCAGCCTCGGCGACATCCTCGACGAGGCCACCCGCGAGGAAAACTAGCTCCGTTTCCATTCCCATCTTTCCGCGGCCCTGTTTCCCTTCCGGAACGGGGCCGCCTTGTATCCGCGGATGGGGGAAATCCCGCCCTCCGCCATGCCGGGACCCGGGGGACGAACCCTTTTCTCCCCCTGAATCTTTCTCCATTGCCAATGGGGCTTTCAGCGCTTATGGTATCAGACAGGAGGTAAGATCATGTTAAAACAAGTTGGAATGTGGATTGATCATCGAAAGGCGGTGATTGTCTTTCTCATGAACGGGGAGGAACGCCTCAAGGTCATCGAGTCAAACATGGAAAAGCACATCCGCCCCTCCGGGGGTTCCCGCTCCAAGTCGCCGTACGGACCACAGGACGTCATGAAGGAGGACGGCCGCGAGCGCAAATACAGGCTTCACCTGAGCCGATGGTACGAATCGGTCGCGGAAATGCTCCAGGATGCCGAAGAGTTATTCGTTTTCGGCCCCGGCGAAGCCAAAATGGAATTTAAAAAGCATGTCGAGGAAACCCCCCTTGCGGGAAAAATCACCGGGGTGGAAACAGTCGACAAAATGACCGACCCCCAGGTCGCCGCCAAGGTCCGCAAGCACTTTCTTCCCTCCGAGAGCACGGTATCCGGGTAATCCAGGGAAAATATCGGGACCGGGACCGGGACCGGGACCGGCCCTTGCCCGAGGGACTTGGTTGTTTGCCCGTTCCCGGATCCCGATCCCGATGATATGGATTATTAACCACTTATTTCATAGATGCTTGCCATTCTTGGCGCGCATCTGCAGTTTCCTCAAAAACTTGAGAATCAAACTGGATAATTGCGGATGACGAGCAGCACCGAATACGGGTACAACAGCAAGGTCGAGGGTGACGTGGTTGTTTCCAGGGCCGACGCGGTCATCAACTGGGTCCGGCGGCATTCCGTCTGGCCGATGCCGATGGGGCTGGCCTGCTGTGCGATCGAACTGATGTCGTCCGGCGGCTCCCGTTTCGACATTTCCCGTTTCGGGATGGAAGTGATGCGCTTTTCCCCCCGGCAGAGCGACTGCATGATTGTCGCGGGCACGGTGACCTACAAGATGGCCCAGGTGGTCCGCCGGATTTACGACCAGATGGCTGAGCCGAAATGGGTCGTGGCCATGGGGGCCTGCGCTTCCTCCGGGGGCATGTACCGCTCCTACGCGGTGCTGCAGGGGGTGGACCGGATCGTCCCGGTGGACGTTTACATTTCCGGATGCCCTCCACGGCCGGAGGCTTTGCTGGACGGCATGATGCGCCTGCAGGAAAAGATCGCCACGGAGGGATCGACCCGCGACTTGGTGCGCAACCGCCCGGTCCGTGAGCTCAGCTTCCAGAAAAAGTAAAAGGATCCATGAAAGAGCGGATGCAATCCATTTTCGAGGCGCACCCCTACCTGCTTGAACGGGAAAGCGCCGACTGGCCGGCCGTGAACTGCCCGCAGGAAACGGTTACGGGATTTCTCGCCAGCCTGAAGGAGGAGCACGGATTTGATTTTCTCGCCGATTTGACGGCGATCGACCATTTCGAGGCGGTTCCCCGCTACGAGGTGGTCTATCACCTCTACAGCACCCAGCACCATGAGTACCTGCGCATCGCCACCCCGTGCACGGGTGACACGGATCCGGTCTGCCCCAGTGTGGTCTCCCTCTGGGCGACGGCCGACTGGCATGAGCGGGAAGCCTATGACATGTTCGGGATTCACTTTGACGGGCATCCGGATCTGCGCCGCATCCTCATGTGGGAAGGCTATCCCTATCATCCTTTGCGGAAGGAATTCCCGTTGGCGGGCAAGGAAGTGGAGTTCCCCTCGGCCGATCTGACGGAGGCCACCGGAACCAGTGTGAAACCGGCCCCGATGATGGGCGGTCCGTTCCATTCCCCCCAGAAGGGCCCCATGTCCCGCCGGGAACCGCGGGCCGACGACGAGTCGTGGACCGAAACAAGGGAGCGGACTCCGTCTCCCGGCGAGGAGGAGGCGGTTCCACGGGAACTGCGGGAGCACGACTAGCAAGGATTTGATAATGGGCACCAAGGAAATCAGCATTGGAGACATAGGGACGAGGGCGGCCCAGGCCGATCAGGAATTCCACGGCGATGAAATGATGATCAACGTGGGCCCTTCCCATCCGGCCACGCACGGCGTTCTCCGCCTCCGCGTGCAACTGGACGGGGAGACGATCACCGCCTGTGACCCGGTTGTCGGTTATCTTCACCGCGGGGACGAGAAGATCGCCGAGAACATGACCTACAACCAGTTCATCCCCTACACGGACCGTCTCGACTACATCGGGCCGATCCACAACAACGTGACCTTCGCCCTCGCGGTGGAGAAACTCGCCGGGCTCGAGGTTCCCCCGCGTTGCCAGGCCATCCGTGTCCTTTGTTGTGAAATCGCGCGCCTGCAAAGCCACCTCCTCGGATGCGGGGTCTACGGCATGGATTGCGGGGCGCTGACCGTTTTCATGTACACTTTCAACCAGCGGGAAAAGCTGTACACCCTGCTGGAGCAGCTCTGCGGGGCCCGCTTCACCACCAGCTACACCCGCATCGGCGGGGTCGCCCGCGATATTCCCGAAGGCTGGCTCGGGAATCTGCTCAAGGTGATGAACGAGCTCGAGCCGGCCATCGACGAGATCGACAAGCTCCTGTCGCGAAACCGGATCTTCTGGGACCGGACGGTCGGGGTGGGAACCATCAGCCGGGAGGACGCCATCAGCTATGGGCTCACCGGACCGAACCTCCGCGGTTCCGGGGTCGCCTTGGACCTGCGGAAGGACAACCCCTACCTCGGGTATGAGAACTACGAGTTTGACGTGCCGATCGGTTCCAAGGGCGATTGCTACGACCGCTGGCTGGTCCGCATCGAGGAAATGCGCCAGAGCATCCGCATTATCCGGCAGGCCGTCGACCAGCTGCCCGACGGGCCATGGTATGCCGAGGATGCGAAAAAGATCTTCGCCCCGCCGAAGGACAAGATCCTCACCAGCATGGAGGAACTGATCCAGAATTTCATGATTGTCACCGAGGGGCCGCAGATTCCTCCCGGGGAGGTTTATTTCGAGGCCGAGAATCCGAAAGGCCTTCTCGGTTTCTATGTTGTCTCGAAGGGCGGAGGGGTTCCCTACCGGCTGAAAATACGCTCCCCCAGCTTTTGCAACCTTTCCATTCTTCCGAAGATGATGCCGGGTCACATCGTGCCGGACATCCCCGTCGTCCTCGGCAGTCTCGACTTCGTCCTCGGGGAGTGTGACCGATGAATTCCAGATGTGGTGATTTTTGATCCTTGATTCCATGGCTTTTGACTTATCCCCAGAAACACTGAGCTACGTCGACGAGCTGATCCCGCGCTACCCGCACAAGCGCAGCGCCATCATGATGATCCTTCATGCCATCCAGAAGGAGAAGGGGCTCATCTCCCTCGAGGCGCAGGAATGGGTGGCCGGCAAGCTCGGGCTCGCCCCGATCCAGGTCCGCGAGGTGGTGTCCTTTTATCCCTTCTACCGGGAGACGCCGATCGGCAAACGCCACATCCGGGTCTGCCGCACCTTGTCCTGCGCCCTCAACGGCGGCTACAAGGTCTGCGACGCCTTCAAGAAGGCCTTCGATTGCGAGCTGGACGAGGTTTCCCCGGACGGCCGGGTGACGATCGAGTTCGCCGAGTGCCTGGCCAGTTGCGGGACCGGGCCGGTGGCGATGGTGGACGACTCCCTGTATGAGAACCTGAACGAGGAGCAAGTCGAGGCCATCTGCGAACAGATCAAGAAGGAGACGCCGGAGAAATGATTTCCGTACCGAAGCGCACCGAAGTCCACCCGTCCGAGCGGCGGATCATCCTCGAGCATGCCGACAATCCGGATTACGACGTGTCGATCGACTGCTACCTGCGGCATGGCGGCTACGAGGTCATGAAATCCGTGTTTGCCACGCGCAAGCCGGAGGAAATCTGCCAGGAGGTCATGGATTCCGAGATCCGCGGCCGGGGCGGGGCGGGCTTTCCCGCCGGGATGAAGTGGAAGTTCCTCGACCGCAAGAGCGGCAAGCCGATCTACCTGATCTGCAATGCGGACGAATCGGAGCCGGGCACCTTCAAGGACCGGCAGATCATCCACAAGGATCCCCACCAGCTGATCGAGGGGATGATGATCACGGCCTTTGCGACGAACACGGCCCTGGCTTTCATCTACATCCGCGAGGAGATGCCCCTCGGGGCCCGGATCCTCGAGGAGGCGATCGAGGAGGCACGGAAGCACAACCTGGTCGGTGAGAACATCCTCGGCACCGGCTATTCCTGCGACCTCATCGTCCATCGCGGGGCCGCGGCCTACATCTGCGGCGAGGAGACCGGCCTTATCGAGTCCCTCGAGGGAAAACGCGCCTACCCCCGCATCAAGCCCCCCTATTTCCCGGCGGCCCTCGGGTTGTACATGTGCCCGACCATCGTCAACAACGTCGAGACGCTCTGCAACGTGAAGCATATCGCCCGGATGGGCGGGAAGGAATATGCGAGGATCGGGAGACCGGGCAACACCGGCACGCGCATCTGGTGCCTCAGCGGCCAAATCCGCAACCCGGGGTACTACGAACTGGAAAACGGGAAGTTCACCTACGGGGACCTGATCTACGAAATCGGCGGCGGCATGCGCGACGGGCGCACCCTGCAGGCGGTCATCCCCGGCGGTTCCTCCGCCAAGGTCTGGCGGGCCGGGGAACGGTTCACCGGCAAACTCAAGAACGGCGAGGAATTCAACTGGGCCATCGAGGACGTTCCCCTTGACTTCGACGGGCCGATGGCGGCCGGATCCATGTCCGGATCCGGAGCGGTCATCGTCATCGACGACAGCGCGGACATCGTCGAGGTCCTGGCCAACATCAACGCCTTCTACGCGCATGAAAGCTGCGGGCAGTGCACTCCCTGCCGGGAGGGTTCCCTCTGGATGAAGAAGATCACGACCCGCATGGCCAACGGCGGGGCCCGCGAGGAGGATGCGGAGTTGCTGGCCAGCATCGGTGACCAGATCGCCGGGCGGACGATCTGCGCCCACGGGGAGGCCTGCGCCTGGCCGACACAGAGCTTTGTAGCCAAATTCCGCGACAAATTCATCGAAAAGGCAAAGGAGGATCCCGAGGCGGCCCGGAACAGACCCTTCCGCCTGGTGTAAACGGAGCCCATCGATCATCGCAACCCATGAGCGAAGAAAAAGAGATAGAAATGGTCACCATTTATGTCGACGGCGAGTCGGCGGAAGTGCCCGCCGGGTCCAACCTGGTGGACGCCGTGGAGAGCATCGGCAAGGAGATTCCGCATTACTGCTATCATCCGAAACTATCCGTTTCCGGCAACTGCCGCATGTGCCTGATCGAGATGGGAACCCCCGGGCGGGACCGCGCCACCGGCGAGCCCCTGCTCAACGAGGACGGCAGCCCGAAGATCATTTGGGTGCCCAAGCCGGTGATCGGCTGTGCCACCACCGTTTCCCCAGGCATGCATGTGCGGACCGATTCGGAGATGGTGAAATCCTGCCGCGAGGGGGTGATGGAATTTCTCCTCCTCAACCACCCTCTGGACTGCCCGATCTGCGACCAGGCCGGGGAGTGCCGCCTGCAGGAGTTCGCCACCGATTACGGGCGCGGATACAGCCGCTTTATCGAGCAAAAGAACGTCAAGCCGAAGCGCACGCGCATCGGGCCGCGGGTCATGCTCGATGACGAGCGCTGCATTCTCTGCTCGCGCTGCATCCGGTTTTGCGAGGAAATCGCGGAGGATCCGGTCCTTGGCTTCATCGACCGCGGCTCCTACACGACCCTGACGACCTTCCCCGGCCGGCAACTCGACAACAACTATTCCCTGAACACGGTCGACATCTGCCCGGTCGGCGCGCTCACCTCGACCGATTTCCGCTTCAGGATGCGGGTCTGGTTCCTGAAGGAGACCCCGTCCATCGACACGGAATCGAGCACCGGCTGCAACACCGTGGTGGGAAGCAGGGAAGGGAAAATTTACCGGATCACCCCGAGGCGCAATGACCAGGTCAACGACACCTGGATGCCGGACAGCGGGCGGGTTCTTTATAAAATGGTGGACGATGACGAGCGGCTCGACCGCTACGCCATCGAGGGCCGCCCCTCCACCCCTGAGGAGGCTCTTTCCGTGGCTGCCGGCAAACTGCTGCAGGACGGGGGAGTGGCCATTGTGGGGAGCGGGCGATTGAGCGTGGAGGAGCAGTACCTGCTGACCCGTATCCGGGCGGAAATGAACGGACCCGTCCCCACGTTCCTGGTGGCGCGGACCGGGGAGGGCGACGGCAAGCTGCTGTCGGCCGACCGCAATCCGAATGTCCGCGGGGCTCTCCTGACCGGGCTGGTCTCCAGCCTCCCGGAAACGGATCTCTCGGAACTCGCCGACCTGCTCCGGGAAGGGTCCATCCACACCGTCCTCGCCGTCGGGGAGGACCTTGCCGCGGCCGGGATTCCCTCCGAGCTCCTGAAGAAGATCAGCCTGGTCTACATGGGAAGCCACCATGCCGAGTCCTCCCAGTTCGCCTCGGTGGAAATTCCCCTTCTCACGGTTTTTGAAAAAGCCGGCACCTTTGTGAACCAGCAGTTCCGGGTACAGAAATTTGCCCAGGCAGTCCCGGGGCCGGTGGGTGTTCTCCACGGCATCGGCAATTTCTCACGTTTGCTCAAGGCCCTGAATCCGGACGCGATCATCGACCCGAGCCCCTCGGCGGTCTGGGAGAAGATGGCAGCGGCCATTCCGGAGTTCTCCGGGATGAGATTCGAGCGCATCCCCCCGGCCGGCACGGTGGTGAGCGGCAAGCGGTTTGCCGGGCTTCCCTTCATCGAGGGACCGGGCCTTCACTTTGAACCGGAAAAGGAATTGGCGGAGGCCTGATATATGGAACTGACTCAGATCATCTGGCTTGTCGTGAAGGCCGTCCTCATGGTCTCGGTGGTCATGGGATGCGCGGCCTATGCGGTTCTCCTGGAACGCAAGGTGGCGGCGGCCATCCAGGGCCGACCGGGACCAAACCGGACGCAGATCCCGATCCTCGGCGGGATTCCCGTGATCGGTACCTTCCTGACCCGGATCGGGATCTTCCAGCCCGTTGCCGACGGGTTGAAGTTCCTTTTCAAGGAGGAGCCTTTCCCCAGGCACGTGAACGCCTTCTACTACGTGCTGGCCCCGTTGGTGGCCTTCATCCCGGCCATGACCACGATGACGGTGATGCCCTTCGGGATGGTTACCGACGAGGCGGGAAACCGGGCGCCTCTGGTCCTCGCCAACCTGGATATCGGGATCCTTTTCATTCTCGCGGTATCCTCCCTCGGGGTCTACGGGATCATCCTCGGCGGCTGGTCCTCCAACTCCAAATATCCCTTTCTTGGCGGTATCCGCTCCTCGGCCCAGATGATTTCCTACGAGCTGGCCATGGGCCTTTCCCTTCTACCGGTCTTCATGTGGTTCGGGGGCAGCCTCAATCTCTTTGACATCGTCCAGGGGCAAAGCGATCTGCTCTTCGGGTTCCTGCCCCAGTGGGCCGTCTTCTATCAGCCGCTTTCCGCCCTGATTTTCCTCGTCGCCCTCTTTGCCGAGACGAACCGTTTGCCCTTCGACATGCCGGAATCGGAAACGGATCTCGTGGCGGGCTACAACACCGAGTACGGGGCCTTCAAGTTCGGCCTCTTTTTCCTCGGGGAATACACCCATGTGATCATCGGTTCCGGGGTCTTCGTCCTCCTTTTCCTCGGTGGCTGGGACATTCCCTGGTTCGGGTTCCCCGCCGGGACCTTCGGGGCCGTTCTCTCGGTTCTCGTTTTCTTCCTGAAGGTCCTGTGCGTCGTCTTCTTCTTCATGTGGATCCGCTGGACCCTCCCGCGGTTCCGTTACGACCAGGTGATGAACCTCGGCTGGAGGAAGCTCCTCCCGCTGGCGATAGCCAACCTCGTGGTCTACGCCCTTGTCATCGCCCTCATCGAACAATTCTGAACGAGCCATGGCCTACAAAGTCGTTGAAAGAAAACCGCTGAGCCTCGCGGAGCGCAGCTATCTCCCCCAGATCGTCTCCGGCCTCGGGATCACCATGAAGAACCTGTTCAAGCCGCCGATCACGCTCGAGTATCCGGACGAGCGCCCCGACATCCCGGTGGGCTATCGCGGCGTGCCGACGCTGGTCAAGGATCCCAACGGCCGGGAAAAGTGCGTCAGCTGCCAGCTTTGTGAGTTCGTCTGCCCCCCCAAGGCGATCCGCATCACTCCGGGATCCATCGACGAGGAGAGCGAGACCGCGCATGTCGAGAAAGCCCCGGAGGAGTTCGAGATCAACATGCTGCGCTGCATCTACTGCGGGTACTGCCAGGAGGTCTGCCCGGAGGAGGCCATTTTCCTGCAGGACATCTATTCCCTGAACGGCCTTTCCCGCGAGGAACTGGTCTTCAAGAAGAAGAAACTCTATGAACTCGGGGGAACGCTTCCCGACCAGCATTACAAATGGGACAAGAAGCGCGAGGCGGAACTCGCCGGCAACCCGCACCACTGATCCCGTCATGACTTTTTCCCTTTTAATAAAGAAAGGCGATGTTCTAATGAGCGTCCAGTGATCATGAGAGACCTTTTCTTTCATTTCTTCGCGGCCCTTACCCTCGTCCCCGCCTTTTTCACGGCGACGAGCCGCAGGCCGGTCAACGCGGCCCTGAACATGCTTCTCTCCTTTGTCGGGCTTTCGGCCCTGTTTGTACTGCTGGAAACCTATTTCCTGGCGATCCTGCAGGTGCTGGTTTATGCCGGGGCGATCGTGGTGCTCTTCCTGTTCATCATCATGTTGATCGACCCGGCCAAATCGCCCCCGCCGAAGCTGCTGCGGTTCCTGGCCAGCCTTGCCGCTTTCGCCCTTCTCGTCACGGCCGGCTACCAGCTGGTTTTCGGGGGCGGGGCGGGCCCGTACGCGGAAATCTCGGTGGCCTCCCCGGCCGTCCTTTCGCGCAGCTTCGGGGTGGAGCTCTTCACCCGCTACATGCTTCCGTTCCAGCTGACGGGGTTCATGCTCCTCATCGCCATGGTCGGGGTGATCGTCATCAGCCGGAAACAGCAACCGGAAACCACGGAGGGGGAACAATGAGCATCGGCCTCGAGCATTATATCTTTGTTTCCGTGCTGCTGTTCCTGATCGGATTTTTCGGCGTCCTCCTGCGCAAGAACACCCTGATCGTCTTCATGTGCCTGGAGCTCATGCTGAGCGCGGCGATCCTCGCCCTGATCGCCTTTTCCCGCTACAATTCGACGGCGGGCAACCCGCTCATGGAAGGGAACCTGTTTGTCCTGTTCATCATTGCCATCGCCGCCTGCGAGGTGGCCGTCGGCCTGGCCATCATCGTCGCCCTGTGGCGCCGCAACCAAACCGTCCAGCTGGATGAAATCAAGGAGTTGAAACACTGATGGACCTCGGAACCATACTCAGCGTGATCCTGCTGGCACCCCTGGCGGCCTCCGGCCTGATCTGGATCTTTGCCCGGCAGCGGGCGGCCCTGGCCATGACGCTTTCCCTGGGCGCCGCGGCGGTCATCCTCGGGCTCAGCCTCTGGCTGTTCCTCGGCGAGTGGGACGGGACCGCACACGAGGCGCAGGTCGAATGGCTGACCCTCGGGGAGTTCACCTTTTCGGTCGGCTTCCTTTTTAACGACCTGAGCGCCCTGATGCTGTTCGTGGTGGCCTTCGTCGGTTTCTGGATCCACCTCTTCAGCGTCGGCTACATGGATGACGACGGGGCGCGCGGGCGCTTCTTCGGCGGCCTCTCCATCTTCATGTTTTCCATGCTGGGCATCGTGCTCGCCGACAACCTCTTCATGATGTTCATTTTCTGGGAGCTGGTGGGCTTCAGTTCCTACATGCTCATCGGGCATTACCTGGACACCGACGAGGCCTCCCAGGCGGCCAAAAAGGCCTTCATCGTGAACCGGGTGGGGGACTTCGGTTTCCTTCTCGGCATCATCCTGGTCTACCGGACCTACGGGACGACCTCCCTGAGCGGGCTGCAGGCCCTTTCCGCACTCCATCCGGAGACGGTGACCACGGCGATGGGCCTGCTCCTTTTCTGCGGCGTATTGGGAAAATCAGCACAAATGCCGCTGCACGTCTGGCTGCCGGACGCGATGGCCGGCCCGACGCCGATTTCCGCGCTCATCCACGCCGCCACGATGGTCGCGGCCGGGGTCTATTTCCTTGGGCGAAGCTTCTTCCTTTTCACGCCGGAGGCGCTCCACATCGTGGCCTGGGTCGGCGTGGTGACGGCGGTGTGCTCGGCGATCTGGGCCTTCGGGCAGACGGACATCAAGAAGATCCTCGCCTACTCGACGCTTTCCCAGCTTGGATACATGGTGGCGGGCTTCGGGCTCGGTACCCTCTACGGGATGCACCATGGGGAGGGCCATACGGCGCTCTACTACGGCATCGGGGCCTCCATGTTCCACCTCACCACGCACGCCTTCTTCAAGGCCCTGCTCTTCCTCGGATCCGGTTCGGTGATCCACGCCTGCCACCATGAGCAGGACATCTTCAGGATGGGCGGCCTGTATAAAAAGATGCCCCTCACGACCCTGACTTTCGGCGCCGGCGTGATCGCGATTTCCGGCGTGCCGTTCATCGCCTCGGCCTTCTTCAGCAAGGACGCCATCCTTTACGTGGCCAAGTCCGCCAGCGCCCCGGCCTTCTACCTGCTGACCGGCACGGCGCTGCTGACGGCCCTCTACATGGGGCGCCTCTTTTTCATCGCCTTCCTGGGCAAGCCGAAGAGCGAGGCGGCGGAGCATGCGAAGGAGTCCTCCTGGACGATTGTCCTGCCGCTGGTGGTCCTGGCGATCTTTTCCATTGGCGGGGGCTACCTGGTGATGTATCCGGAATCCCTCCGCGTGCTGATCCATGAATGGGTCCCGCATCCGCATGGCGCGGACCACACCCTGATGATCATCATCTCGGCGGCGGCCTCCATTGGCGGCCTTGTCCTTGCCCGCGTGCTGTACGGGGCGGGGGCGGAAACCGACAAGCTGGAAAAAACCGTTCCGCTGCTCTACGCCCTGGCGAAGTCGAAATTCTATTTTGACGAGGTGTACGGGCTCTACATCCGGAAGGTCCAGGACCGGGTGGCGGAAATCATCGGCTTTCTCGACACGCTGGTCATCGGGGGGATTCTTGTCCGCGGCTCCGCCGGCCTGACCGGCCTTCTCGGGGTGGCGGCCCGACGGATGCACACGGGCAGCGTCTCCACCTACGTCTGGTGGTTCTTTGCCGGGCTGGTCCTGTTCGGCGCCTATGCCGGCGGGTTTCTGGGGGGGATTTTCCAATGACAAGCTTCACGCCAATCGCACTCATGGAATCGATCACCGATTTCCTGCAATACGCGGGGGACAGCTTTCTGGTCTTTCATTCCTATCTGGTCATTTTCGCCATCGCCATTCCCCTGATCATGGCCCTGGCCCTGGCCGTTTCCGGGCAGCTCCCGGATTCCGCGGTCAAGATCTGCGCAGGGATCGGGTTCCTTTTTCCGGGCCTGGCGAGCCTCTGGCTGGCTGCGGTTTACCTGGCCAGTTATCCGGGTGGGGGATACGCCTTCACCGTCCTGGCGGATCTCGGGCTGGAGCAATTCGGGATCCGCTTCCATCTCGGCCTCAACGGGATCTCCCTCGCCTTTTACGTCCTCTCGGGGATTGTCGGCGTGGCGGCCGGATTCTACGCCATCCAGAGCGGGGTGGAACGCCTGCGCCTCCTGCTGATCCTGCTTCTGGTCATGCAGGGCGGCCTGATGGGGGTGTTTTCCTCGATCGATGTTCTTTTCTTCTACTTTTTCCACGAGTTCGCCCTGATCCCGACCTTCATCATGATCGCCATCTGGGGGCGCAGCGGGCGCAAGACGGTGGCCCTCGAGGTGACGATTTACCTGACCCTCGGGGCGATGATTACCCTGGCCGGCCTGATCGCCCTGTACCTCTTCACCGGGGCGGAAAGCTTCAGCATGATCGCCCTGCGGCAGGCCATGGTCGAGGCCCCTTATCAGGGAACGGTCTTCGGCCTGCTGCTGATCGGGTTCGGGATCCTGGTCTCCCTGTTTCCCTTCCATACCTGGGCACCGCGCGCCTACGCCACCGCCCCGGCCCCCGTGGCCATGCTGCATGCCGGCGTGCTGAAGAAGTTCGGCCTCTACGGGTTGATCCAGATCGCCTATCCGGTCCTGCCGGAGGGAGCCGCCCACTGGGCGCCGCTTCTCCTCGTCCTTGCCCTCGGGAATTTGCTGGTCATCGGCTTTGTCACCATGTCCCAGCGCGACCTCAAACTCATGCTCGGGAACGCTTCCGTGATGCACATGGGCTACGCGTTTCTTGGCCTCTACGCCTTTTCAGTGGCCGGCACCGGGGCCACGATCCTGATGTTGTTCGCCCACGGGCTCTCCGTGGCCGTGCTTTTTCTCCTCGCGGACGTGGTGGAAAAACGGGGTGGCAGCGCGGACATGCAGGACCTGGGCGGCATGGGGCAGAAGGCCCC
>JBNGDP010000021.1:0-38478 GCA_049975345.1 Oceanipulchritudo sp.
ATCACCTACACCCAGGCCGCGGAGCCGGCCGATCCGGCCGCGCACTACGTCGGCATGAACGTCTGGTTCCTGACCGACTGGGACGGATCAAACGCCTTCGTGGACATCATGATGCATGCCCGGCCATGGCAAAAGCGCACCTGGAGCGATGGGATGGCGGCGATCGACGCCGAGGGCTGGCCGCTGGAGGACGCCAGCACGGTGATCTTCGGCAAGGACAACCAGCTCGGCACCTACAAGCTGGTGTTCGAGGGCCAGGCCAGCTCGGTGTCACTGATGTGGACCGGCGGCAGTGTCACTAATCTTCACTACAACACGGCGACCAACACCTCGACGGCCGACGTCACCCTGACCAACAACAACACCGGCGGACTGACCTTCACCGGCACGCGCCGTCAGCCCGCCGACGCGCCGGGCACCGGCTTCCGCAACGCGCGCCTGTACCGGCCCGGTCATGCCGCCGACGGCAGCGAGGTGTTCGACCAGCGCTTCGTCGCACTGATGCAGGATTTCCACGTGGTGCGTTTCATGGACTGGGTGGACGCCAACAAGAACGGCGTGGTGTCGTGGTCGCAGCGCCAGCGCCCCGGCATGGCCAAGCGGCCCGACTACAGCTATGCCGGCCAGAGCGACCTGGCCTACGGAGCGCCGATGGAGCACATGATCCAGCTGTGCAACCGCATCGGCGCCGACTTGTGGCTGAACATTCCCGTCCATGCCGACGACGACTACGTCACCAAAACCGCGCAACTGATCCTTTACGGTTCCGACGGCGTGAACCCGTACACTGCGCCGCAGCCCGACCCGGTCTATCCGCCGCTCGACCCGGACCTCAAGGTGCATGTCGAATACGCCAACGAGGTGTGGAACTCGGCGGCCGGCTTCCGCTGCTTCCCCTGGGTGCTGGCAATCGCCGACGCCATCGCGGCCGATCCGGCCCCGCACCCGGTCAAGCTCAACACCAGCACCGGCGCCTACGACGTGACCGACCGCTACACCCTGCAGGCGCGCTACACCGCCTACCGCAGCGTGCAGATCTCCCTGCTGTTCAGGGCGGTCCATGGCGACGCCGCGATGAACACCCGCATCCGTGTCGCGCTCATGGGCCAGATCGGCGGCAACTACTTCAACCCGCGCCAGTTGCCCTGGCTCGACGCCTTCTACAACCGCTTCCGTGACGCCTCCGATCCGTTCCCCAACGCGAATCCGGTGCCGGTGTACCACCACCTCTACGCCGCCGGCGGCTCCGCCTACTACGGCGTCGAGTCATGGGCCTCCGCCGATCCCGACGCCTTCTTCGCGCCCGGCAACTACCCGGAAACCGACTGGAGCCCGAAAATCGGCATCGATGCCCTGCGCGCCATGAACTACGGCCTGAAGCGCTACGCCTACGAGGGCGGCCAGGGGCTCGACCTGTTCGGCCGCAATGACAATCCCGAAGCCACCACAGAGCAGAAACTGGCCATCAATGCCGATCCGCGCATGCAGGACATGGTCCAGACCTATCACGACGTCTGGACCGCAACAGGCGGCGATTTGCTCGTCTACTACGTCAACACCGCACCGGTCAACTGGGAGTTCACCCCCTCGGTCAACCAGCTCGACACGCCGAAGCTGCGCGCCGCCGGTGCCATCATGGACACCCGCCCACGCGTGCCGGTCACGCTCGGACAGGAGATCCCGGGCACCCTCGTCGCCCGCGACCAGCCGCTCAGTGATGTGGTCGGCGGACTGTTCGACATCACATATGCGGGCCTGCCCATGAAGGGCGGTCTTGATACCAACGAGTCGGTGGCCTTTGCCATCAACACCCGCTCCCCCGGCATCTACCGCGTGCGCTTCAGCGGCTCCACCAATACCTCCAACCAACTGCAATTCCACTTGAACGGCGCCCCGGCCGGTGAGGCAACTTTCACTGGAACGAACCGCAATGTGCTTGTCTCAAGCAGTCCCGTCGACATCCCCATCGCTTCTGAATTCAGCGTCATCCGCGCCACCGTGACCAGCGGACAAACCAACCTCTACGCGCTCGAATTTGAGCGCATTGGCGACCTGCCCCCTGAGATCCAGCCGATCCCCCCCGAGGTGCAGCTTTCCGTCGCCGGCAACACCCTCCAGGTCACCTTCACCCGCGCGTCCGCCGACCTGACCTATGCAGTCGAGGCCTCCGGCGACCTGCAGCAGTGGGACACCATCGCCACCAACCCCGGTACGGTCGGTGAGCCCGTCACGGTCAGCGATACCGGCGACCTCGTACCCGGCCAACCGCGCTTCCTGCGCGTCGGCGTGTCGAAATAGACCACGACGACGTGAAAAATCGGTGGGCCGATGCGTAACCGTCGATCATTCGGCCAAGCGGATCCGCCCGGGTAAGGTTTGACAGCAAACCATATTTCCGTATCCCGGATTAAATGAAGACCACCATTGAAATTCCGGACCCGCTCTATCGTGAGGCGAAAATCCGGGCGGTGGAAACCGGCCAAACCTTGAAGCACCTTGTGCTGACCGCCCTGGAGCGCGAACTGCGCGCAAGCGTGGCGGAAAAGCCGCAGGGCGACTACTGGTCCCAACGCAAACTCCGGCCGGGCTACAAGGCAGCCCTAGAGGAGGGGGCCTTCACGGGTGGCACCGACTCGACGGATGCCATCTCCGAGGACCGGGACACGCGCGATGGATCTGTACTTTGATACCAGTTACCTGTTCCGGGTCTACTCCCGCGAACCGGGTTACGCGCAGGTCCAAACCCTTTTGTCTGGCTGCCAAACCATCTGCTCTGCGGCCCATGCGCGGGCGGAGTTTGCCGCCGTCGTCCTGCGCAAACGCCGGGAAAACGCCGATACGGCAAAGAACCTGCATGAACTGCATGGTCAGTTTCTCGATGAATTGGGGGCCGGACATGTGCACATGCTCCCTTTGACGGAGCCGGTTTTCGAACGTGTCGAATCGGTCATGCACGCTGCGCCGCCGGCGACGTTTCTAAGGGCGGCCGATGCCTTGCATCTTGCCTGCGCCGCAATGCACGGCTTCGGGGACGTCTATTCCAACGACCGCCACTTTCTCGCCGCCGCCCCGCTGTTCGGCCTGAGGGGCGTGAATGTGATTTGCTGACCGGACTCCCCGCTACAACCGCCGACCAGCCGATGGTGTCCACCATCACGACGGATGGGAGGGCGAAGCCAAGCCCTCGCGACAGGCGCTTCGATCAACGGTTTTGACGCCGGTCCGGTTGAGAATGCCGGCACGGGGTCCAGATTGGATGCCATTAAATCCTTTAAATGAAACCACCCATCACCCAAATCCTTCCCCTGCTTGCCATGCTGCCGATCGCCCATGCCACGATTGAAATTATACCCGCCATGGCGCCGGACGGCGCCATCGATATTCCCTGGCTGGAAGGGGGTGGCGAGCCGGGCGCGGGCGCGCCGACCTTCGAACTGAAGGAGGCGGAGCTGGCCGCACGCGGCTGGATCGCCATAACCGGCGAGGCGCTGCTGTTGCGCGTGGAGGTCGAGGATCCGCAGCATCACAATCCGCACAGCCGCTGGGAAACCTGGAAGGGCGATTGCCTGCAGGTCGGCATCGACGCGCGCGGCGATGGCAGCCGCGGCGCCGATCCGGAAACCGACGGATTGTTCGGGCCGGACGACATGGCGCTGGTCATCGCCCTCACCAAAAACGGTCCGGAAGGATGGATCTTCTTCACCGAGGCGGCTGAATTCCGCGGCGCCATGCCCGCTGAATGGCTGGCCGCCGCGCGCGACGAGGCGACGGGGATCACGCAGTATCGACTGAGCATTCCGTGGGCGGCGCTCGGCACGCCGGTCGGCGCCTTTCCCGCGCTTGGTATGGCGGTGCAGGTCAATGACTCCGCCCCCGGTGACGCTGAGCAGAAGCGCCATTACTGGGGCCGCGGGGCCGACGGCAGCCCGCGTCCGGGCCTGTACCAATCCCTGCGCATCGGCACGCCGCCGGTGCAGGTCGCGGCAGCCGCCCAGGTGAGCGACACCGCATGGGGGCACGCCCAACCCGCCGAGGCGGCGGTCGGCATCCGCGCGGATGCGGATGTGCTGATTGAGGCTGCTGTCGGCGCAGCGAAGGTTTTCCGGGAGGTGCCCGCCGGCGCCGGCATGTCGCATTTCACGGTGCGTGTCACCAATGCTACCGGCACTGGCGTCCCGCCGCTGCTCGAACTTGCCGTCCGCGAGCCCGGCCGGGTAACCGCGCTCGTTGACGCCGATTACCCGCTCAAGGATCCGGCCGACGTGTACCGGCAACTGATGGATGTGCTCGACGCGGCGCTGGAACGCTCACCGCATCCGGTCTTCACGCGCCACGTCCGCTCGGTCAAGGCCATGGCCGCGCAGGAATGGGCACGCATGGGGCTTTACGTGGAAAGCAACCCGACCGAGGCGGACGCCATGCTGGCTGGAATGGAATCGCTGCGTGAAGGCTTCGAGGGCGAATGCGGTGAATGGGAGGCCTACCTCGACGGCCGCCGCTCGCTGCTGTTCGCCTACCTGTCCCCGACCGACGGCACCCTGCAGAGCTACGCCTTCTGCCTGCCGAAGGACTGGCAGCCCGACCGTGCCTATCCGCTGTTCTTCGAGCTGCACGGCGCCGGCAATCCCAATCCCATGTCCGGCATCAGCAACCGCCTCGGCAACAACCCGCAGGCCATGGACCTGCGCGGCTATTCCGCCCCCAAGACCTTCGCCGAAATCCAGCGCAACGGCTACTGGATCCATCCGCACGGCCGCGGCAACCTTGGCTACCGCGGCATCGGCGAGACCGACATCTGGGAGGCCTACGCCGACGCCGCCCGCGAATTCAGTTTTGATCCCGACCGCCACTACTTGTACGGCTTCTCCATGGGCGGCGGTGGCACCTGGTCGATCGCCCTGCGCACCCCCGACCGCTGGGCCGCCATCGCCATCATGGCCGGCGGCACATGGCGCGAGGACAGCTCCATCCCCCTCGCCCAAAACATAAACCAGCTGCCGGTCTTCCTCTGGTGCGGCGAATCCGACGCCCTTTTCCCACATTACCTCTCCATGAAACGCCAGCTTGAGGAGCACAATGCGGTCCTGCGCGCGGAAACCACGCCCGGGCTCGGCCACAACTACACTCCGGAAATCCAGCAGACCGCCCTCAACTGGCTGCAGCAGCACACCCGCCAGCGCCCGGCGAAGTTCCGCTTCATCGCCGACACGCCGGAGCATGACGGCGCATGGGGCATCCGGCTCAAGCGCGAGCCGCTGCTCTCCGGCGCCCCCGCGTTTGAGTGCGCCATCGAGGACAACGTCATCCACCTGCGGACCAGCGGCACCAGCGCCGCCAAAATCGACACCGGCCCGTCCGGCCTCGCCATGGAGGGGGATTACTCCGTCATCTGGAACGGCCAGCCGGTCTATTCCGGCAACGCCCCCCTGCTCCTCCTTAAAAATGCCGCGGCCGTGCCGTTTGAACCGAAACCCCTCGGTCGCTGGGAAAAGGAAGCCTGGTAGCCGCGTTTGATCTGCTAAAATCCGCCAGGCGCGGCTGAACCCGTCACTGTGGAACTTCTATTTGTCGGCGGAACCGACAACATCAGCGCGGCCTGCCAGGGCTCTGTCCCCCGCACCTGTCATACCAAAATCCAGGGGCTGATCCCTTTTTCCCGTTCACACGCTCCTTTCACCGGGCGACCATGGCATGCGCAGGCGGTGGCAGATCGGATGGCGCGGTCGGCCCTGGCGCCGGTGCACGATCATTTCGAAGAGTAAGCGGGCCGCCTCCTCCGCCAGCGGGGTTGCCCCGGCCATGACCCCGCCGAATGGCGCGTACCATGGATCGGCTGATTTGTTGATGCAGGCCACCTGCAACTCCCCGGGGATGGCAATGCCGCTTTTCATCAGCCCGTAAACCGGATTGGGAAGCCAGAAGACGATGCCGTCCGGCCGGTGCCGCCGGTACCACGCGAGCATCTCCGTGCTCTGCACTTCCTCGGCGGCCCCCAGCGAGGTTTCCAGAATGGGCACCACCTCCGCCAAGCCGTCCCCCGCCGCTTCGGAATAATAGGCTCCCAGGCGGATCCGCTCCTGCGCCGTCCGCACATTATGCTTCGGCAGCGCCGCCCCGATCCGACGACAGCCCGCCCGTTCAAGGCGCTCGTAACACTCCCGCACCGCATGGCCCCAGTCCGTCTCCATCCGGTGAAAGGGACACGCGTTCGGCAGGTCGTTCAGTCCAAGCACGCACAGCCGCGTCGGCTCCAGTTCCGAAAGCCAGTCCTCCGCATCCGAGTTCATCAGCAGCAAGCCGTCGTAGCCCAACCGCGTGATTTTTCGGATGTAGGACTGCAACCCGCTTTGCGAGGTCACCACCGTGTGCCCGTCGATCTCCATCCCGTACTCCCGACCGCTCCGCATCAGCGCCTCCTGGTCCACTCCGCCCGCCCGCTTCATCCGCTCCGCCGACTGGATCACCGATATGAATCCTACCCGCGCATAGCGCCTCTTCCCCCCCGCCTGCCAGCGCCGCGCCGCTATCGCCGATAAGGCCGGATTGCGCCGGTACCCCAACTCCTCCGCCACCGCCCGGATCCGCTCGCGCGTCCCCGCCGCCAGATTCCCCGTACCCTTCAACGCGTGTGAGGCCGCCGATACCGATACCCCCGCCGCCTCCGCCACGTCTCTCAGCCATACTTCCGCCATCCCGTCAACGGTTACACAATTCGCCGGATTGTCAACCCGTGGGGTGCCGGTGTTGGATAGGGAGTGGCCATTCGGCCTGTCTGGAAGAACCCATCCACCCCCCTGAATTGCGATGAAAGAAAATCCCCTGAAGAGCGTGTTTGAAACACGCGGAAAAATTGGACAAAGGGCGCTGGCGGCGCTGGCCATCAGCCTGATGGCGGCGGCGAGTGCGCGGGCCGACGGCCTGATTGCCTATGAAGGCTTTGAGGGCTATCCGCTGAACTACCCGGACGGGACGGCACCCGCCAAGGAGGGCAGCCCGTTCGTGAACTGGGAGCCCCAGAATCCCTTTCTGATGAAGGTGATTGCGGAAGCGGGCCTTGAATACAGCCGCCTGCCGGTGACGGACGGTTATCTGAACCTCTCCTCGGGGGGCACCAAGATGGTGGTGGACCTGGACATGTCTGCAGACGGTCCCTTTGCGGATTACCTGACGGATGCCGGACAGGTGGGCAAGGACGGCACGACGCTGTATGTGAGTTTCCTCTACCAGATTGCGAATCCACCGGCCGGGCAGGGCTATTTCCAGTTTTACAACCGCGCCTCGGAGACGGAGCTGTTCAACGGCACCAAATTCGGGGTCGGGCACGGCTGGGGCAGCAGCACCCCCGTGCAGTTCAAGAGCCGCGGGCCGATCCTGCACGCGCATGACGGCGCCACGCATTTCGTGGTGATCCGGATGGATTATCAGGACGGCAACGACACCATCCGGGTGTGGCTCGACCCGCCCCTGACCGCGCGGGAAGAACAGGTTGCGCCGGTGGACGGCGCCTTTTCACAGAATGCGACCTTCGACGCCTTTTACTTCGTCGGCCAGGGCCGGGATGCGGACGGAACGACCTATTACTTCGACGAGCTCCGCTTCGCGGACAATTGGAGCGCGGCCCTCGGCGGCATTCCCGACCTGCCGCCGGGCCCGCCCGCAAACCCGCAGGCCCGCGCCGTCTCCGGTTCGGAAATTGTGCTCGAATGGGTCGACAACAACCTCAACGAGAGCGGCTACATCATCCGCCGCTCCGCATCGGCGGATGGCCCATGGGAACAATTGACGGTCACGGCGGAGAATGCCAGCTCCCACACCGACAGCGGGCTCCTTCCCGAGATGGACTACTACTACCAGATTCTCGCGACCAACGCCAATGGTGACAGCGAACCGGCCGGGCCGCTTTTCGCCACGACCTTCCCCGAAGGCCAGAGCCTGCCATTGCCGCCGGCCGACCTGGCGGTCAGCCTGCTGAACAACCGCCCGTCTCTGTCATGGACCGACGCCGCCACCGACGAATACGGCTACCGCATCTATCGCGCCCTCGATGACGGGCTGTTCCAGTTGATCGCCGAGATCGACAACGACAGCGAGGCCTTCACCGACAACAACGCCCCGGTCGAGGCCCTGCTGCGCTACCGCATCGTCTCCGTCAATGAGTTGGGCGAATCCCTCGTCACCGCGACCCTCGAGGCCGGCCCGATTCCCGAGCCGGACAGCGGGCTCAACTGGGTCTGGATCGAGGGCGAAAATTACACCAGCTCCACCTTCCCGACTTCCGGCACCTGGCTGGAGCCCTCCAATGCGCTTGAAATGGCCGCCTGCTCCAAGGGCGACTTGTTCGGCCGCCTCTTCACCGACGAAGACCTGCTCAGCGACATCGACTACATGCAGACCTACACCTTCACCCCGCCGGCCGACGGTGTCTACTCCCTGTATTTCCGCAACCTGTCCACCTACGGGCCGTTCCTGTGGAAGGTCGATGACGGCGATTGGCTCGCCGCCAACACCGAGGTGCTTCCCGAGCTGCAACGCTCCGACTACCGCACCAGCTTCTCCCTCACATGGCAAAAGGCCGAGGACACGGTCGAACTGACAGGCGGACAGGCCTACACCCTCACGGTCAAGGTGAACCTGCTCAACGATTTCCCGGACGCTAACCCGCGCTGGAAAAAGCACTACGCATGGGACGCCTTTCTCTTCACAACCGTGCCCTTTGCGCCCTCCGGCAAGGCCAAACCGGGGGTGAAATTCGCCCTGCAGGATAACGGTTTCTGGGCCTTTGAGCCGGATACCGACGCGTACGCAGCCGTCTCCCCGATCGACCTCTCCCACTTGAACGAGGACGTCGCCGGCCAGGATGGCTGGGTCCAGCGCAGCGGCAGCGAGTATTTCCTGGGCAGCGGTGAGAAAGTCCGCTTCGCCGGCGTCGGCATCAAGGGCGGCACTTATTCCTCCTATCGCGAGCAGGCAAGGTTCCTCGCCAAGCGCGGCGTCAACGCCGTTCGCTGGCACAGCAACATCGACGACCGCTCGCCCGACTCCGACTCGATCCTCAACGTCAACGAGGCCGCGCTGGCCGAGGCCCAGCAGGCCGTCGCCGCCATGAAGGAGGAGGGCATCTACGTGAACATTTCCTGCTTTTTCCCGCTCTTCTTCCGCGTCCGCGAACAGTGGAACATCCCCGGTTTCGACGCCGCCTATATCGCCGAAAAGGACCGCGCCCCCTACGGTCTGTTCATCTGGAACGACCTGTTCACCGACGCCTACAAGCACTGGATCAGCGAACTGCTCACCCGCCCGAATCCGTGGGAGCCAAACCAGACGCCCATCGGCCAGGATCCAGCCGTCATGAACTTCGAGATCATCAATGAGGACAACCTCTTCTGGTTCAGCTTCAATCCTTCCGAATATCCGGACGCCCAGCGCCATTTGCTGGAGCAGAAATTCGGCGACTGGGTGGTTGCTGAATACGGCTCGATCGAGGCGGCCTACAGCGCATGGGGCGGCGGCGAACGTACCGGCGACTCCGTGGAAGCAGGCCGGCTCGAAGTGGAGAGCCCGGCCGCCCTGCGCGGGGGCACCACCGCCCGCCGCCTCCGCCAACAGGACCAGCTGCGCTTCATGACCGAAACACAGGCCGCCTTCTGGGCGGAAATCCGCGACTTCGTGCGTGGCCTCGGCTACCAGGGTCCCGTCTCCGCCACCAACTGGAAGACCGCCAACGACGGCCTCCTGCGCGATGTGGAGAATTTTACCTACACGCAGACGGATGTTCTGGACGTGCACAATTACTTCAATTCGCCATCCGTCACCGAGCTCAGCTACGCCATTTCGGTCGGCGATGTGTACCGCAGCCTCTCCGCCGTCGACCAACCGGAGGAGCTCTCCTCCGCCGTCAAGCAGATCGAGGACCGCGTCAGCATGGTCTCCGAATTTATCTGGGTGAATCCCAATGACGTGGCCGCGGAAGCCCCGCTGGTCACCTCGGCCCATGCCGCCATGCAGGACCTCGACGCGCTGTTCTGGTTCCACTACGGATCGATCGGCTTCGACACCGTCTACGAGAAATGGCAGGTCGGGCGCCCCTCCGTCATGGGCCAGTTCCCGGGGGCCAACCTGCTCTACCGCCGCGGCGACTTCGCCGAGGCGCCGGTCGCTGTCCGCGAGGGCCGCAGCTATGATTCCCTCATGGCCATGGAGGAGGCGATCATCATCCAGAACTCCGGCTTCGACCCGACCCGCGACACCATCTACGACCCGGAACAGGGGACCGGCTCGCTCGGGATGGAAGCCAGCCTCGTCGGCAAGGTCGAGGTCGCCTTCGGGGATTCCGATGTCGATTTTGTCCACCCGGACCTCCCGGCCCTGCAGGATGAGACAAACGGCTCCATCCGCAGCCTCACCGGCGAACTCGAACTTGACCAGGAGCGGGGCATTTTCCTCCTGGACTCGCCGCGCAGCCAGGGGGTCACCAGCTACACCGGTGACGCCGGGCCGGTGGAGTTGTCCGATACGGTCATCGAGCTGCGCAACATTTTCGGCGCGGTCCTCGTCATTTCCCTCGACGGGCTCCCCATCGCCGATTCCGAAAAGGTCCTCATCCAGGCCGGCACCATCGATCAGCCCTTCGGCTTCTCCACCAAGGCTGCCACGCTCGCCGGGGAAGAGGCCCTCGAAGTCGCCAACCTCGGCGCCATCCCCTTCAATGTCCAGTACATCGATGGCCAGGTGCGCCTGCGCGGGTTCTCCGGCGCGACCGCCCAGTACCTCGACCTCAACGGCTATCCGGTCGCCGCACCCGTTCATTTTGACGAGGGCGACGACCTCGTTGTCCAGCTGCCCTTCAATGCCTTGTACACCGTGGTGACACGCGAGAGCGGTACCACGCCGCCACCGGCCATCTTCACCCGCGAGGCGCGCTCCCCCATCGAGGGGCTCCCCTACTCCGCCCGGCTCGACGGCTTCAGCAAGGCCGGCCCGCTGACCTGGAGCCTCGTCGACGGCGCCTTGCCCGACGGCCTCAGCCTGGCTGATGACGGCTCGCTCAGCGGCACAACGACCGAGACGGGGGTCCATTCATTCACCGTTGCGGCCAGCGACGGCACCGCCGCCACACAAGCGACCGTCTCCATCCGCGTGATCGACATCACCCCGGAGCAACCCGGCGGCCTTGTCCTCACGCCCGGAGAATGGATCCAGGATCCCGACCTTGGCTTAACCTATGGTCATACCGAAAACTGGGGCTACGCCCTCAATCTCGGATTCCTTTACACTGGATACGCCCCGTGGCTATACCAGGTGCCGTTTGGGTGGATCTACCTGCACTCGGCAGACGAGGAATATGACCATTTCTACCACACGGAAAAAGGCTGGCTCCTTCGCCAGCACAACAGCCCGAAGTTCCAGTACTGGACCGGTTCCGCATGGGCATGGAACAACTTCCTCATTCCGCAGGACTGATACCGGTTTCACCAAGGTTTGATGCAATTGAGGCGGGCATTCGTGGCGCGCGCGCTTGCGCGCCGCTGCCAGGGCACTGGGAGACCATCCGCCCTTCGGCTGGCTCAGGGCGGGTAAGCGGAGGTCCCACGCCCATGCCCCACCTGATCAATCCATACTGAAAGCGGTATGATCCAGGCGCGCTGGCGGGCTTGCCTATCCAGCCATCCAGGCGCGCTGGCGGGCCTGCCTATCCAGCCATACAGGCGCACTGGCGGGCTTGCCTATCCAGCCATACAGGCGCGCTGGCGGGCCTGCCTATCCAGCCATCCAGGCGCGCTGGCGGGCTTGCCCCGCCAGCCGCAACAGGCCGGACCTCCCCCGCACCCTCCAATTATAAAGCCGCGTTGCGGGGCTTGTCCCCGCAACCGGCCCAGGTTTGACAGCGGGGCTTGTCCCCGCAACCGGCCCAAGCCTAATCAAACGCTTCCATGAAGGAGTGCCGCTGCGCGCCGTCCGCACGCCGGCCGAAGGGCTGGTTCTCGGCGTAGTGGCGGGGCAAGTACGCATGCATCCGGTTGACAACCTTCCGGTATTCCGGATCGCCGGCCAGATTGTGGTGCTGGTGCGGATCGGCATGCAGGTCGTAGAGCTCCTTGCTCTCATCGCGGTAATGGATGTAGTGCCAGCGGTCGGTTGTGGCGGCTGCGTTGCGATAGCCGTGGTGAATCACCGCCGGCCGGTCCCAGGTGATGTCGGGCGATTGGAGCAGCGGACGCAGCGTCAGGCCGTCGAGGTCATCCCGCGGCGGCAGGCCACAAAGGTCGAGCAGCGTCGGATACAGATCGAGCAGCGAGACCGCGGAGGCCGTTCGGCTGCCGGCCCGGGTCACCCCCGGTGCGCGAATGATCAGCGGCACGCGCGTACACTCCCGCCACAGCGTGAATTTGCTCCAGTGCTCCTTTTCGCCAAAGTGCCAGCCGTTGTCGCCCCACAGGACCACGATGCCGTCGCGTCCGTGCGGGGATGCGTCCCACGCCGCCAACAGACGGCCGATCTGGTCGTCGACAAAGGCCACGCAGGCAAGGTAGGCCTGGATGTTCCGCTTCCACAGGTCGTGCGCAATGACGTGCTCATGATAGAGCCGGCCGACCAGCTCGCCGTCTCCACGGGCGATGAAGCGGGCGATGGGCGGAAGATGGCCAATCCCCTCCGGATCCATGGGCGGCAGCTGGATTTTCTCCAAGGGAAAGCGCTCGAAGTAGTCACGCGGCACATTGAAGGGCAGGTGCGGCTTGACCAGCCCGCAAGCGAGAAACACCGGCGTGTCGCGCACTTCCTCAATCTGGCGAACGATATAATCCACCCGCTGCGCGTCCGGCATCTCCTCAACCGCAATGTCCAGCGGCTTGCCGACCGGCTCACCGTACTCGCCGTAATCCTTGTCATAGGGAACCTGGAATTCCGAATGGAAATTGGGCAGCGCGCCCGTTCCGTGGAAGACCTTGCCCGAGCCGACCGTATACCAGCCGTGCTTCATGAAACGGCGCGGCAGGCTCTCCGCGTACTCCAATTCCCCGGCCCACAGCTGGCCATTCTCGTAGAATCCCGTCCGCGCCGGCGACCAGCCGCTCAGCAGCGCCGTCCGCGACGGACTGCAGGCCGGAGCCGCGCAATGGGCGTTCTCAAACACCATCCCCGAACGCGCCAGCTGGTCGATGTGCGGGGTCTCGATCCCCGAAAAATTGCGCAAATGCCCGACCGTGTCCCGCAGGTCGTCGACCGCGATGAACAGCACCTATGGACGACCGTCCGCGCCGTCCGGGGCAGCCCCGGCCGCTGGGATCTGGGAATGGACGAAAGGAGCGCTCATGCCGAAAAATGCATAAAGCAAAGGGGGCAGCCGTTTGGGTATCATGGTTGATTGACCTCGATGCGGAAAAATCCGACAGGGTCTGTCCAGCCAAGCGGATCCAGCCCGGACGCATTCACTTCAAGACTGTAGGTCAGGTCCGCCTGCGTGTCGAACGACAATATCAACGATCCGCCGCTCATTCCGACGCTGATCACCGGCGGAGTCGCCGGGCCGGGCCCGGCTTCGACGGCGGCAATTTCAATGGTGTTGGGGCGGAAAGCGCCCTGGATCCCCGCTACTGCGTAAACGGTGATGCTGCTTACGTTGGTCTGGCTGGCGCCAAGATTGAACACCTTGCTCTCAAATCCGGTGCTCCCAAAATCTCCCTCGGCAAAATATCCGTCCACCACACTGCCGCCATTGATCGAATACTGGTATACGACGGTACCGGCAGCCGTGGCGGCGTCGGCAAGGCCCTCGCCCAGTTTGTTGGTCGTCAGTTGCAAGCCGTCCACACCCAGGTCGACCGGGCTGCTGAAGCTGAAGGTGATCGATTCACCGACAACCGTCACCGGTTCCCCTGTCAAAGTATCCGTATTGTTGTCGGGATCCCCATCGATGCCATTTACCCACGCTGTTCCACGGGTCGTGTTGTAGCCAAAGCCGTCCTTGCCTGTATTAGCTGCCCATGCAGCAAAATCCACATCGCTCGTGGAGGCCGTTATCGTGAGAGGGCTGCCCTCAACCGAGGTCGACCAGGTCAGGGCATCCCCGCTGGTTCCGGTGTTCGTGATTCCACTACTATCGACAAAATCTACGACGATTGCCGCATTCAGACCAACCGCCGCCAGACCAAGCGCAACCATACTGCTCAAAAGGTGTGTTCGTTTCATAAGGCCTGCAGCCTTTTCCCCCGGATCACCGGGCACAATACCCGCCCTCACTTAAGCTGTTAATCCAACCCCCATGCCAAAATCCCACCTCCGAACGGGGGGGACGTTGACTGCACCCTCAGGCTCTTCACACCCACCGTCGATCTCCAACCCGTCTCAACCGCACCTACCGCTGCAACAGCCGGGAAGGCAACTCCACCGCCGTGCAGATTTCAATTTCGTGGTCCCCGCAGCGGCGCCGGTGCCTGTCGCCGGTCTGCCCCACCACAACGAGATTTCGACCCTTCGGGTAAATCGCCCGAAAGGCGTCGAGATTGCGGGTCGTAAAGGCCTCCCGGCTCCATTTGCACTCAATCGCCATCACTTCCTTCCCCGGTCCCGGAAGGACAAAATCAATTTCGCGCTGCTGCTTGTCGCGCCAATAATGTACCGGACGCTCAGGGAGATGAGCCCGCAACACGTCGAGCACCGTGTGCTCAAGCAATTTTCCGCAATCCTCCGGCCGCAGTTGCTCCCACCCGCGCGCATGGGCGACAAATCCCGTGTCAAAACCGTAGGCCTTCGGCTGCGCGATGATTTCCCTGCGCCCTCCACCCTGAAAAGGCCGCAGCACATTCAGGAAATGCGTGACCTCCAGCACCTCAAGGTAGCTCATTACCGTCGGACGCGACAATCCGGCATGCTTGGCCAGCGAAGTCACCTCCAGCATCTCCCCGCTCTGACGCAACAGAAGCCCGCACAGCTTCAAAAACGCCGCCCGCTTTCCCACCGCAAAAAGCTCCTGCACGTCGCGTGCATAATACGAATCCAGCCATTCGCTGTAGTATTCCGGGTCCGGCCGGTCCGCCAACAGGCAATCCGGCAGTCCACCGTGCAGCAGCCGCTTTTCCAGCGGCGTGTTATCAAACAAGGCCAGTTCGTCCAGCAGCACCGGGGTCAGATGCACCACCCGCTTGCGTCCCGTCAGGGAATCCCGGAACTTGCGCGTCGCCGCCAGCGTCGAGGATCCCGTCGCCAGAATCCGAAGCTGGGAAAACGCATCCGCTCCAATCTTCAACACCTCACTCGGGTTCTCCAACCGATGAATTTCGTCAAAAATGACAGTCCCGGTCCGGACCTGACCATAAACATACTCCGGATCCCCCAGTAGCGTCTGGATGCGCGGCAGATCGCAATTGAAATACTCCGCCCTTTCCCAGCCCCGCGCCAGCGTCGTCTTCCCAACCCGACGCACCCCCGTCAGCCACACAATCGGCGCCTTCCGCCATCCCCGTTCAACTCGTTCTCTCCAAAACCTGCGCTCAAACATGCGTTTAACTTTACATTTAGACGTCCATACGTCAATAATAAAACCGAGACCGGCGGGGTCGAAAGCGGATTCAAGATCCGGAAACGGGTTTCAAACTGCTCCCATTACCCCGGCAGACCCCAAAAGATCAACGCTTTGACCTTGCGAAGCGTTCATACGGGGGAACCTTTCCCTAAAACACCGGTCCAACGGTCCTTCTTGGTCCCCCCGATGAAATTGCCTGTATTTGTCAAACCATTCACCCTTCGCCTCGTCGGCGCGCTGGCCGCTATGGCCGTGGTGGCGCCGCTACGAGGGGATTTCGCGGCCTGGCAGACGGAGCACTTCACGCCGGCCCAGCTGGGCGACGCCGGGCTGGAGGCCAGCCTGTGGGGGGATGCGGCGGACCCGGACCGCGACGGGCTGCTGAACCTTGCCGAATACGCCTTTGGCGGCAATCCGCTGTTAGCCGACCGGCACCGAGGGCCGGCGCTGTCGCTGGACGGCGCGGAGCCGGAGCTGGGTTTTGAAAAGGTCCGCGCCGACATCCAGTACCGGGTCGAGTACGCCGCCGACCTGGCGGCGCCCGCATGGTCCAGTGACGGGCTGGACACCTGGCACGCGGAGCTCGACTCTCTTGAGGCCGGACAGCCGGTCTCGATCGCCTTTTCGGCCTTCACTCCCGGGGCGCGCTTTGCCCGCCTGCGGGTCAGCGGGCAACCGCCGGCGCGCATGCCGTTGGGGACGAATTTCTGGAACATCCGCTGGGGATACGGGCGCGGCGAATATTTTCGCCCGGCGGGCGAGATTAACTGGGCCACGGTCGAGAACCCGTGGAACGACCGTTTCCTGTCGGAAATCGGCATCTACACGGTCTTCCGTTTCATGGATTTCGTGCCCACCAACCATTCCAATGTGCAGCGCTGGAGCCAGCGCACCCTGCCCACCGCCGACCACTACAGCACCAGCGGCGGGGCGGTCGCCTATGAGTGGCAGATCGACCTGTGCAACCGCATCGGCGCCGACATCTGGATCACCGTGCCGCACCTGACCGTGCTCGATTACCTGTCCAATCCCGCCGACAACTACTGGACCCGCCTGGCAGAATTGGTCAGGGAGCGCCTGGATCCCGGCCTGAAGGTCTATGTGGAGTACTCCAACGAGACCTGGAACAGCGGGTTTTCCCAGAGCTCCTTCTGCAGCAACCAGGGCCTCAACCTCGGCTTCAGCCCGGACACCACCCTGGCCCGGTTCTATTATCACGTCTACGCCGCCGTGCGCCTGCACAAGGTCTTCCTCGATACCTTCGCCGGGGAGCCGGAGCGCGTTGTCAAGGTGATCGCCTGCCAGGCCAACAACTTCCTCGGCACGCGCGCCGCCATGCGCGCCATCAACGGCCTGCGCGCCGACAACACGCCCGATCCCGCACTCAATCCGCACGGCATCATTCCGGATTACATCTCCATCGCCAACTACATCAGCAGCGCCGACGGTGGTGCCCCGGACATCCGTGAGCAATGGGCGGCCGAGCTGGAAAACGACCGCACCATCTACCGCCTCCACCAGCGCGAGATCCAGCGCGCCGGGCATGCCATTCCGCTGATCGCCTACGAGGGCGGGCAGCACTATCTCCTCAACGCCGACAAGTTCTCCCGCAACCCCGAAAGCTACGACATGTACCGCGAATGGCTCGACATGGTGGACGACTTCTTCGACCTCACAGCCCATTACACCCATCTCGGGCGCTGGAACAGCGGCGGCTCATGGGGCGCCAAGGATTCCAACACCCAGTCCGTCAGCGAGGCCCACCGCTACCGCGCCCTCCGCGACTACGCCCAGGGGCGCTGAAGTTGAATGTGGCGCGCGCGCTTGCGCGCCGCTCACATTACCCGGCCAGACCACCAGACAAGCTGGGGTCCCACGCGCCGATCACATCCCCGCCGGTCGCCGGGTTTCCCGCAGAAGCATCTCCAGCATTCGTGCGTATTCAAAATACGGATACGTGTGCGGAATGTCCTCCCTTATGATGACCGAGCGCGGTTCGAGTCCGTGTTCCCGCCACATGGGAAGCACCAGCTCCAGTCCCTCCATCATCCGGGTGTCATCTTTTCCGCACCAGATGTAAATCGGCACATCGGGCAGATTCGGGACAAGGCTCACGTCGCGCGTGGCGGAGCTGTCATGAAAGCCCGCGGCGAGGTTGATCGCCGCCCAAAGGTCGGGCTTGCGGGCGGCAAGCCGGAAGGCGCCGCTGCATCCCATCGAGAATCCGGTCAGGTAGCGCCGTTCCGGGTCGATCGCGAACAGCGACTCGGTGATCTCCATCGACTGCCACACGTCCTCCTCCGCCATGTCCCGGTAGCCCTTGGTCCCCCGGCCGAATGGCGCAAGCAGGATCACCTCCCGCTGCGGCGTGCCGTCCGCCTCGGGAGAGGAATTCCACAGTGTGTCGTGGAAGGTGTTGTCCACGGCGGTGATCAGGAAGTCGACCGGCACGCGCGGACCTGCCCCGTGCAGGTAGAGAACAAATGGATACATCCTGTCCGGGGTGTAACCCGCCGGCACCTGCAGCGTGGCGAACTGCAGGCTGCCGTCCTCCCGGGAGACAAAGGAGAGGTACAGCGGCATTCCGGTCCCGAGGTGGCGCTCCAGGTCAAACCCGCTTTGAGGCAGGGTTTCCATGCACTTCTGGTACCAGTTGAATTGCTTGACCGCCCAGGCCCCGGCGAAGGCGGCCTCGTAGCCGCTGCGGTGCAGTTGTCGTGACCGGTTGAGGACATCCTCGCTGAGCGCCTTCAGGCTCTCAAGGTGCAGCGCCGCCAGCGGGTCCGACACGTCGCTGATGTCGATGCGGCGCACGAGCTCGGCGTGCACCCGGTCAAGGGTCCTGACTTGCGCCTGCGCCGCCGCAAGCACTTCACCGGAGAGGCTTTCCAGCCGTACCTCAAGCGAATGCGCCCCCGCCTCCAGGTCCGCCCGGTCAAGGACCAATTGCCCCATGATTTTCCTGCCCGTGGCCACCGTCTGACTGGACCCGCCGCTGCGCACCCGCAGGACGGCCTCCCCCTCCCCAAGATAACTGACGGGCACCAAAACCCGGCTGTCCGGCAACAGCAGGCTCACATTCTCAGGCAGAATCACCGCCTCCAGTTCTTCGCATTCATTGGACAATTGAACCCGCTGCATCCCGCGGGTTTGCTCGCGCGCACTGCCCCGTCCCCCCCAGGTGAGATCGGTTTTTTCACTCTCCTCCTCTTCCGCCTTGTGCGCGACATTGAGGGCCATGCCCAGCGCATCCCGGTGCCCGGGGGCCGAGGCGATGTAATGCCACGGCAGCGTGATCCGGTAGCGGAATTTGGCGCCATCAAAGGAGACATCAAACAACTCGCCCGGCAGATCCCCGACAAGAGTCGGATCGCCGTGCGCGCTGACCTTGCCGTATGGACCGTTCGCGGTGAGGGCGAAGAACAAATCGACATCATTGGGATCCGGCCCGTACGTGTCCGGGTTGTCCGCCCAGCCATCCAATTCAAGGTACAGGCAGTCCCCCCGCCACAACCATTTGCGGTCATCCAACGGATCCCACCGGTCGTCCGCCACCAAAATCTCGAATTGCAGACCCGCCGCATCCATCCAGGCAGTCACCCGCGACGGATGCGCGTGATCCGTCAACTCCAGCTGCGGCACCGCCGGTCGCTCCGTCGAAATGACAAACCCATGCCCCCCCTGCTCTTCACCCCCCACGGGAACGGGTTTGAATTCGACAGCCCTGACGGCCACAAAGGTGCCGAGGATCAGGATAGCAACAGCGAATCGAAGCAATCTCATGATTTCCGCAATCTGCCCCCAGCGGCTACCCCCGTCAAACCAACCGGTCCGCAATCCGTTTATCAGAAAGGGTCAGCCCTTGGATTTTGGCATTTACTCCCGGGCGAAGAGGGTTGACCCGTGCGCTGGCGGGGTTCATTCAAGTCACCCATGGCCACGCTAAAGGAAGTCGCGGCGGCGGCGGGGGTACACCCGACCACGGTGTCGTGCATTGTCAACGGCGCGAAGGGCAACAGCCGCTTCACGGAGGAGACCCGCGCGCGCGTCCTCCGCGCGGCGGAGAAGCTTGGCTACAAGCCGAACCAGCTGGCGCGCCAGCTGAAGTGGCAAAGGACGCGCACGATCGGCTTCATCGGGGGCAACATCCGCAACCCGTTCTTCGCCCTGCTGACCACCTGCCTTGAGCGCGAGCTGCAGGCGCGCGGCTACGACCTGCTGCTGCGCTGCCGCGGGTCCGACGGCGACCGGTGGAATGCAGGTGAATTGCAGGATTTCAGCGGCAAACCGATCGACGGCCTGCTGGTATGGTCGGAGGACGTCGACGCGGCGGCCGTCAAGGCGCTGTCGCCCAGCCTGCCCTGCGTGGTTTTGTGCGATGCGCTGGAGGCTCTGCCCGCGGTGATCATCGACATCCGCGCGGGCTTGCGCGCGGCGGTGCGCCACCTCGCCGCCCAGGGGCATGAGCGGCTCGCCTACTTCGCTCCGGCCGCGGCCCGCGCGGCAACCGGACGCCCGGGCCGTGCAAGCCTGTTCGCCGAGGTGGTCCGCGACGAGGGGTTGCCCAAGCCGGTGAACTGGATTTTTCCTGGCGACAGCTGGGACCTTGCCGCCGCGCGTGACGCCGCCACTACACGCATGCAAACAGCGGCCCGGGCCACCGCCGTGGTCGCCTACAATGATGTCGCCGCCTGCGGCTGGCTGCTCGCCGCCCGGCAAAGGGACGGGGCGTTGCCCGTGGTCGCTTTCGACGGCACCGACCTGCCCCGCCTGCTGTATCCGCAGGCTGCCTCCGTAGACCTGCGCATTTCCGAAATCGCCCACGCCGCGGCGCGCGCCATCATGGACCGGCTCGACCGGCCCGGCGCCGCCGCCAAGTCCGTTCGCGTGGCCCCCAGGATGGTGTCACACACCGGTTGAAGCGCGCGCCCCACGTGGGACCTCCGCTTGCGGATGGTCTACGCCACGTGGGACCTCCGCTTGCGGATGGTCTACCGTGAACCGAGCAGCCTCGCACAGGGGCCGGCGGGCAGGTCAAGTTGGACAACCGGTCCCGGCGGAATGGCTTCGGCGGCAAAGGACGGATAAAGGACGCGTGCGGGCACGATGCCTTCCGGCATGGGAATGCGCGCCCGCACGGGCGCATCGCCCGGTTTCCAGACGGCCAGCCAGACGCCGTCCGGTCCCCGCAGCCCGCAGCACCAGAACGGGTCGTCCGGCTGCGGCGGCCCCAGCGGCCAGAACGGCAGCGCATGGGGGTGCGATTTCCGGATACACTTGTAGAGGCTGACCGCCTCGCGCACCAGCCCGGCCGCCTCCGGCCCGAGCCCGGCCAGCTGGCCGGACAGATGCATCCGCGCGAGCAGCCCGCTGACCATGTTGTAGGCGACCTCCTCGCGGGAGTGTGCCGCCAACGGATAGGCCCACAACGCCTGCTGCTCGGGCGCCGCGCCCGTGGCCACCGCCGCCGCGATGCGCCCGGTCAGGCGAAAGTCCTCCTGGTCGCTGCTCGACTGGATCGAGTGGCGCGCCAGCAGCGCGTAATCCATCCGCAGCCCGCCGCTGCCGCAGTTCTCGATCACCAGGTCGGGATGACGGTCGAACACCGCGTCCAACCAATCGAGATAAGCGCGGTTGTGCCGCAACAGCCCGTCCCCGAAGGAGTCGGCATCCACCTCCGTGCCGATGCCGGTGTCGATGTTGTAGTCCATCTTGATGTAGCCCACGCCGTATTCGCGCACCATGCGGTCAACCACCTCGTTGGCGTGCGCCACCACCACCGGGTGGCGGAAGTCCAGCTGCAGCCGGCCACGGGTGGCCACCCGCTTGCCGTGGCGCATGAAGAAGCACGCGTCCGGCCATTCAGAGGCGAGCGGGCAGTCAACACCCATCGACTCGATCTCAAGCCACAGTCCCGGCACCATCCCGGCCGCCCGGATCTCGCCGAGTATACCGCGGATGCCGCCCTCGAAGCGGTCCGGCGATGGCTGCCATTCGCCCACCGACGACCACCAGCCCGCCCCGCGCGGCGCGTACCAGGCCGCGTCGATCACGTAAATCTCGCAGCCGGCCGCCGCCGCAGCCGCGATCAGCGGACGCTCCTTTTCGCTGGTCGGATCGGCGAACAGGCAGTTCATGTAGTCGTTGAAGATGACCGGCAGCTCGCGGTTGTCGCGGTGCGGGCGCCGCAGGGCGCGCCGGTGGCGGGTCAGGGCGCCGAGCGCGGCATCAAACCCGCCGCGCACGCAGCCAACCGCCACCGGCAGCGACACGCACGACTCCCCGGGGCGCAGCCGGCGCGTCCAGTGGTGCGCCTCCTCGTCCAGCAGGCCAAGGGTGAGGTAGGCGTCGTGGTTCATGTCGGAAAGTTCCCATCCCCATGAGCCGTTGTGCTCAATCTGCCAATACAGGGCCGTTCCGGCCACGCGGTCCTCCAGCACCGCCATCGGCAGGTGTTCCTTGGTCGACCATGTGCCGGTGTTGCCGACAAAGATCCGGTTGCTGCTCTGCTGGCGGCACCAGGTCAGCCCGCGCGCGGACAGCGTCGCACCGCGCCACTGCAGCTCGTTGCACCAGCCGTTGTGCGGCAGGTGCAGCACGAGGCCCGGCCAGTCGCGCGTTGCCCGGTGGCCCGTCAGGCCGTTCAGCTGGATAGGCGCGATCGCCTCGATCACATGGTCGCGGTCACCGGTGTTGCGCACTTCCATCCACGCGCGCAGAACGGGAATTTTGTCATGAAACTGCCAGTACAAGACGGCCTCGAGGCCCTCGCCCGCAAGGTGCCATTCCACAAGGAGCCCGATGCCCGTGCGGCTCTCGCTGTGCCGCACATAAAGCAGGTCCTTGCCGGGCAGGCCCAGGTGGTGCTTGAGCCCCATGTCGCACAGGTAGCGCGCGCCCGCCTGCTCGCCCTGCAGATAGAACATGTAGTGGGAATCCCATGCGGCCGGCAGCGCCACACCGGAACGCTCTCCTTCTGCCGGCCGCAGGGCCAGCAGGCGCGGCCCTCCGTCGGGCCCAACCGCCACCTCGGCGGCCAACCCGCCGTGGGCAAAGGTCAGCCGGCGCACTTCTGTGCTGGTCTTGTCGTCCATCAATCAACCTTTCCTTCTTTATGGCATGTCATTGCCTCGCCTTTATGCAACAATTCCAGCATGGCCTTGACCTGCTGGCAAACCCTTCCACGGCGCGTGGCATGGACAAAGCTTCCGGCCGCCAGCCCGATCGGCATGGGATCCTCGGCCGTACGCTCCCATGCCGCACGCACCGCCCCGCTGGCCGCCCGCGCCATTGCCGTGTAGTAGTTCACCTTGCAGATGCCGTCGGCGCCGACCCCGCCCACCCCGTTGCCGAGGCTGCTGGTGCCGTGCAGGGCCAAGCGTGGACCAACCCGCCGCGCCAGATCCTGTGCCAGCTCCCGGCGATAGTAAATCTCCTCCCCGGGCTGGCCGCGGTGCTCCGTGCCGAGGCTCGGCACGATCAAATCGACCCCCGTCTCCCGAACGAAACACTCCGCCTGACCCGGATCCGTCAGCAGGTCCGCCACCCCCAGCCCGCGCCGCGCAATCTCCGCCTGCGACAAAATCTTGTCCGGGCAGCCCTCCACAAAGACCCGGTCGCCGGCCCGCTCCACATACCCACGCGTCAACCGGTTGTTTTCCTCAATGCTCAACGCGCTCGCGTCGAACATCACGATCCCCATCGCGTCCTGGAAATCCGCATCCTCCATCAGCTCCACATCCTCCGCATGCGGCGCCCAACCATGGTCCAGAAACGGGATCACCTCCACTTCCGGAAACAGCCCCGCAACCGCCGCATACCCGCGCAGCCAGCCGTCCCATACCCGCCACGATGTCCGCAGCGAGCCCATCCCCAGCCGCTCCAGCTGCCCGTGCTCCGGATAACTCCCCGTCACCCCGATCCCCACCGCAATCCGCTCCAGCCCGTGCCCACGCGCAAACGCCTGCGCCCCAACCAGTACCCCTTCCATCTCGTCCACCGTCTCCGCGTTCGGACAGAACAGCGCACGCCCTGTCCGCCCGGCCTCCGCAAGGACCGCTTCCACTTCCTCCCGCTCCGTCACCAGCCGCATCGCCCGTTTTCCCTTTTCATGCCCCTTTTTTTCGCCTTGATCTAACGTTAGGTCAATGGTTTTGTGGGGCGTATGACGGAAATGCGCGGGGACTACGAGGTGATCGCGATCGGGCTGGCGGCGGTGGACGTGCTGGTGCGGCTGCCGGTGGTGGTGGCGCACGACAGCAAACAGTTCGTGGACGACCTGATCATCCAGGGGGGCGCGCCGGTGGGCAGCGGCGCGGCGGGGGTGGCGATGCTGGGCTACCGCACGGCGTACGTCGGACGGATGGGCGCAAACACCCTCAGCGAAATCGCGCTGGAGCAGTTCCGCCGCTACGGGGTGGCGACCGGACTGGTGGTGCGCGACGCCGACTCGCGGCCGGCGATCGCGCTGGTGGAGATCGACCCGCGCACGGCGGCGCGCACGGTGTACGTGAACCTCGACAACTACGGCTACCTGCGTGACGGCGACCTGCCGGTGGAGACGCTGCGGCGGGCGCACGTGCTGTGGGTGGACAGCTACGACCTCGATGCGACCGAGGCGGCGCTGCGTGCGGTGCGGGGCAGCGGCTGCCGCACCATGCTGGATTTTGAATACGGCGACCCGGAGCGCCTGCGCCGGCTGATTGGGATGGGCAGCGACGTGGTGCTGCCGCTGGAGGCGGCGAGCCGGCTGGCCGACAGGGACGATCCTGAAGCGGTGCTGCGGGAGATTTGCGCATGGACGGACGGCGAGGTGGTGGTGACCGACGGCGCGCGCGGCAGCTGGGCGCTGATCGGCGGCCGCCTGCACCATCAGCCCGCTTTCACGGTGCCCGAGCTGGTGGACTCGACCGGCTGCGGCGACGCCTTCCACGCCGGCTGCGTGGCCGGCATCATCGAGGGCTGGCCGCTGCCGCTGCGCATGGAGTTCGGTACGCTGCTGGCCGCGCGCGTGCTCACGCGCGTGGGCGGGCGCACGGCTCTGCCGCCGCGCCGCGAAATCGCCGCGCTGTCCCGCGAGGGCGTTTCAGCTGAACTTTCCGCCGCGCTGGCCGCCATGGCCACCGACGCGCGGGCGGATTCAACCCTATAAAACCTGTATCGATGAATAACGACAAAGTGACATTCGCCCTGTATTTCGGCAACCGCGGCTTCTTTCCGGAAACCCTGATCGCGGCGGCGCGCGCGGAGATGAAGGCCGCCGTCGAGAGCATGGGCTTCGGCACGCTCATGCTCGACGAGGAAGCCACGCGTTTCGGCGCGGTGGAATCGGCCGCCGAGGGGCGGCGCTACGCGCAGTTCCTCGCGGACAACCGCGGCAAGTACGACGGCGTGATCCTGTGCCTGCCGAACTTCGGCGACGAGACCGGCGCGGTCGCCGCGCTCGAGGACTGCGGCGTGCCGATCCTCGTCCATGCCTACCCGGACGAGCTGGACAAGATGGGCTTCAGCAGCCGGCGCGACGCCTTCTGCGGCAAGTTCTCGGTGATGGACGTGTTCTATCAATATGGCCTGAAGTACACGACCTTCCAGCCGCACACCGTTCATCCGGCCGGCGACACCTTCGCCCAGCACCTGCGCTGGTTCGGCGCGGTCTGCCGCGTCGTGCGCCGCATGCGGCGCCTGACCATCGGCGCGATCGGCGCGCGCACCACCGCGTTCAAGACCATCCGCTTCGACGAGCTGGCGCTGCAGAAGTACGGCATCACCACCGAGACCCTCGACTTCTCCGACGTGTTCATCCGCTTCAAGAGCGTCGAGACCGCGGGCGAGCCCTACAAGGCCAAGCGCGCGTTCCTGGCCGGCTACACCAACTGGAACGGTGTGCCCGGGATCGCGCAGGAGCGCATCGCCAAGCTCGGCGTGGTGATCGACGACATCATCGCCGAGCACCAGCTCGACGCCATCGCCTTCCGCTGCTGGCTCGAACTGGAGAAGGAGATCAAGGTCTCCCCCTGCACGCTCATGAGCGAGCTGAACAACCGCGGCATCCCGGCCGCCTGCGAGGTCGACGTGTGCAACGCCCTGACCATGCAGGCGCTGACGGTCGCCTCGGGCAAGCCGGCCACCTGCCTCGACTGGAACAACAACTACGGCGAAGACCCGGACAAATGCATCCTGTTCCACTGTGGCCCGGTGCCGCAGGACCTGATGACCGCCAAGGGCCAGGTTGTCGACCACCCGATGTTCGCCAAGGCGCTCGGCGCCGGCTGCGGCTGGGGCTGCAACGTCGGCCGCATCGCGCCCTCGCCCATGACCTTCTCCAGCTGCAAGACCACCGACGGCAAGCTGCACGTCTACGTCGGCGAGGGTGAGATGACTGCGGACCCGATCGCCGACGACTTCTTCGGCTGCGCCGGCGTCGCGCGCATCGACCGCCTCCAGGACAAGCTCGAGGTCATCGGCCACGCCGGCTACCGCCACCACGTCAGCATGACCTTCGGCCAATGGGCCACGCCCGTGCGCGAGGCCTTCACCAAATACCTCGGCTACGAGATGACCCCTTTGACCTGATCTGAATATGAAAATCCAAATGCCCTCCCATCGCCTGATTCGCACCCTTCTCGCGGCCGCCCTTGCGCTCGGCCCGCTGAACGCCCCGGGCGCGCCGGTTCTCCCGGCCGACCTGCCGGTGATGCAGTATCACAGCGGCAGCACCGGCATCCTGTACGCCAACGTGATCCGCACCTCCAGCATCCTTGTGCGGATCGATCCGGCCCTGCTCACGCCGGCCGACATCGATGCGAACGGCTGGATCAAGCGCTTCCACGCCAGCAACGACAACATCTGGTACACCCTCCCCTCCGCGGAGCAGCTGCACGGGGTCTACGTGGTGACATGGGACGGCAGCGGCGACATCCAGTTCAAGACGCCGGGCAATTTCGAGGAGGTGCTGCTGAACGATCCTGTCAACCGGCGCATCGTGGCGCGCAACCCCGAGGGAGTCGGCGCGCGCATCGAGGTGCGCTCGATGGATCCGGTGGACTACATCCGCAACATCAAGGTGTGGGCGCCCGCCCACCCGGGCGCGGGCGCCGACCTGACACCCGCCTCGAACCTCGCCGTCGGGCAGATCGGGGGCAATCTGGAGCCGGCGCCGGGCGAACCGGAACCGCTGTTTCATCCGCTGCGCCTTGCGATGATGGCCGAGGGCGAGGCCGGGGTGATCCGATTCATGAGCTTTCTCGGCAACATCAACGTGCCGCCCGACATCCGCAAGCCCTCGCCGGACTGGAGCGGGCGCGCGCCGGCCGATTACGGGTATTTCAGCGACGGCCAGGTCACCAAGGATTTCATAACCAAGGCAAAGCTGACCGATTACGGCCACAAGTCCCTGCTGGGCCTGCCCTACGAGCACCTTGTTGAATTGTGCAACATCCTCGGTCGTGATTTATGGATACAGGTGCCGCACGACGTGGACGAGGCCTTCGCGCGCAGCCTCGCCAGCCTGGTCGCCGCCAACCTCGATCCATCGCTGCGGGTCTGGGCGGAGTATTCCAACGAGCTGTGGAACGGCGCCAGCAGCTACCTCGCGCAGTTGACTCATGCGCGCCAGGCCTACGCCGACGCCTTCGGCATCCCGCTCGCCGAGGTGGACAACCTCGGCCCGGAGCACGCCTGGGGCACCGCCAAGGTGAGCACCGATTTCCTCGCCGCCTTCGCCGACCAGTGGATCAGCGTCGAGGGCCTGCCCGACGCGCGCTGCATCAACGTGCTGTCGGGCTGGCAGAATGGCGCGACCTACAACCAGAACGTCCACGCCTCCGCCGAGGCGCTGCATCCGGGATTGAGCGAGGTCTTCGCCATCACCACCTACTTCGGCAACAGCCTTGCCGGCAACCTCGTCGGGCTCGATTACGACGACGCGGGCAACGCCGCCGAGGAGACCTACCGCGAGGCGGCAAAAATTGTCCAGAGCGACATCTACAACAACATCCAGGGGCGCTGGGTCAACGCGGCCGCGTCCCTGCCGTTGCCGGTGGTCGCCTATGAGGGCGGCCAGCATTTGACCCCCACCGGCTATATCAACGCCAATCCCGGCTTCAGCCCGTTCCTCGCCAACCTCAACCGCCACCCGCTCATGGGCGAGCTCTACACGACCCACTGGCACCTGTGGCGCGCGTCCGGCTGTGTCACCCCGTCGCTGTTCACCGAGATGGGAGCGTATGGAACCTACGGCTACTGGGGAGCCAAGGAGTCGCTGTTCGACACCGCTGAAACCCACTCAAAGTGGAAGGCCTACGTCGAGTACACCACCGCCGAGGCCGGCGTGCGCCCGGTGCTCGCACCGCTCGGCACCGTTCCCTCCGTTGTTACCGGTTCGCTGCCCGATGGCGAGGCCGGCGTCGCCTATGCGCAGGCCGTCGCCAGTACGGGAGGAGACGGTGCGGTGCTCACGCAGCACGTCGGCGGCCTGCTGCCGCTGGGGATGCAGGCCACCGCCAACCCCGACGGCTCCGTCACCCTGTCGGGCACGCCCACCGAATCGGGCGTTTTCCCGCTGACTTTCCGCGCCCTCGACGCCGACCTCGATCCCGGCTACACCACGCTCGCGCTGAGTATCGGACCGGCCGGCATGACCAACAACAACCTCATCGATTTCAAGCAGGCCGACATTCCCGTAGTTGTTTCCTCATCACGCGATCCACAGACGCTCGAGGCTGGATTGCGCCTGTTCTGGCCATTCGGGCTCGACAACGCCAGCGGCTTCTTCACCGATCCGCTCATTCCCGCCGGCAGCGACCTGCAGTTCTACGGTGGTTATAATGTCACTACCTACACGATCCCCGACGTGCCGCTCGACGACACTCCCCCCTATATCGATCCGCAGCTCGATCCCACGCGGGGCTTCAAGGCCTACCATGCCGGCACCGCCGACCTCGCCTCCGAGGACACCGCCCTGTTTGTCTGGCGCAAGGACCAGTTCAACCACTTCGCCGGCGAGACCGTGCGCTTCGGCGGCACCGCGGACACGGCCACGCTGCTCTTCGAGACCAACGGACTTCCCTCCAATGGCACGGAGATCCGCTTCGCCATCCTCAACGGCTCCACCTGGTACGTTTCCGAGGCGGTGTTCACCGGCGCAACCAACGGCCAGCTCTATCTGGACGCGTTCAACAACAACACCGCAACCGGCAAGCGCTGGGCGGTCTTCACGCCCACTGCCAACGCCTTCGACCTGCCAGACCCGCTGCCCGCGTTCGGGGCCGTCGACTTCGACGATGTGCAGGCCGTCGGCGTCCACATCTGGGGCTACCACAACCGCTACGGCTGGACCCTCGGATTCAAGCGCTTCCTCGCCATCGGCGCCGGCGAGGCAAGCGGGCCCGACTACGGCACATGGTCGCTCGCCATACCCGATCCGGCATGGCGCGACCCTGCCCTTGATTACGACGCCGACGGGCGCCTCAACCTGATGGAATACGCCCTCGGCGCGGACCCAACCGCCGCCGACGCCGCCCATGACCCGGCCCTCGGTGTCGATGGGACCCGCCTGACCCTGCGGTTCTTCCGCGATCCCGCCCGCAGCGACATCCGCTACACCGTCGAGGCCGGCCATGACCTCGCCACATGGAGCGACCTCATCTACGACTCCGCCGCCCCCGCCCCGGGTTACGCGGTCAACAACGACGGCACCCACATGATCGTCACCGATGTGCAGGACCTGTCCGGGCCCCGCTTCCTGCGCCTGCGCGTCGAGCTCGTCCCGTAGCCATGGGCGTCAGCCCATGGATCCCGACTGCGGTCCCTTTACAGCTGATCGTGCTCCAGCGGCTGACGACCGGGTACCTTCTGCAGGATACGATCAAAGGCTTCCGGATCCGCCCTTTCAGCCCGTTTCTCCAAATACGCCAGAGTCAGCACCGACGACAATTTCTCCCCCACCGCTGAACTGATGAACTGATTGAGGGACACTCCATCGGCTTTCGCTATTTCCCTGACTTTTCTGTGCAGGGATTCAGGCAACCTGACCGTAATTGAGCTCATACAACATGTTCCTTTCTTTTAAGGTATTCTCTCGGCGTGATCACCTCTATGCCAAACCTATGGGCTTCACGAAAATCTTTAACATTGTGAGTGATGATGCACTGGGATCCGGAAGCAACGGCGACCTCGAGCACCATGTCATCTTTTGGATCCTTCAAAACAGGCCGCCATAGGAAGAATATTTCAGTCAGGGCTCCAACTGAGCACAGATAATCCAAAAACTGTTCACGATCCGATTCGGCGAAATCCATTGAAAGCGGTTCCCGGCACAGGACGTCCGCATACTCCTCCAACAGCGCCACGGAAATAGCGGGCTGTATGCGCTTATGCCGGATTTCCTCCAGGATTCGAAACGATCCTCCTGTCCTGGAATAGAGGCCAGCATAGAGCACATTCGAATCCACAACCACCTTCATGGTTGCATATACATAACCATTCCAGGGAAATTTCAACCATTTTCTCAAATGAGGCGATGATTGAAAGCGGATGGCGTTGATATCGCGCAGCGGCAGCATCCACCGTCATCCATGGGATCGCTAATTACCTTGAAAATACAAAATTCATATTTAGTTTTTCAAGTATGATCGCACGACCGGTGATAGTGGAAGCGATGGACCGGGCCTTTCGGGTGCACCCGGCGGTGAGCTTGGCGGGGCCGCGCCAATGCGGCAAGACGACGCTGGCGCGGATGCTGGCGGAGCGGGAGGCGCCAGCGCATTTCTTCGACCTGGAGCGGGTGGCGGACCGCAACAAGCTGGCGAACGCGGAGCTGACATTGGGGCCGCTGACAGGGTTGGTGGTCATCGACGAAGTGCAGCGCGAGCCTGGTCTGTTCAGCGCGTTGCGGCCCTTGCTGGACCGGCCCGGGACGCCGGCGCGTTTTCTGCTGACCGGGAGCGCGTCGCCGGACCTGGTGCGGGGGGTGTCGGAATCGCTGGCCGGCCGGGTGGCGATGATCGACCTTGGCGGCTTCAATCTGGCGGAGGTGGGCGCGGACAAGTGGTGGCAACTGTGGCTGCGGGGTGGATTTCCGCGCTCCTATCTGGCGCCGGATGAGGAGGGCTCGTTTGTGTGGCGGGAAGCCTTTGTGCGCACCTTCCTCGAGCGCGACATTCCGCAACTCGGGATCACGGTGGCGGCGGAGACGCTGCGCCGTTTCTGGACGATGATCGCGCACTACCACGGCCAGGTCTGGAACGGCGCCGAGTTCGCGCGTGCGTTGGGCACCAGCGAGCCCACCGCGCGCCGCTACCTGGACATCCTTGCCGGGGCGCACATGGTGCGCCTGCTGCCGCCGTGGTTCGAAAACCTGAAGAAACGGCAGGTCAAATCCCCGAAACTGTATGTGCGCGATGCCGGCCTGCTGCACGCGTTGCTCGACTTGCCGGATCGCGACACGCTGCTGGGCCACCCAAAGCTGGGCGCATCCTGGGAGGGCTTCGCCCTCGAGGAAGTCCTTTCGCACTATCGCACGCGCGACGCCTATTTCTGGGCGACCCATGCCGGCGCCGAACTCGACCTGCTCATCCTGCTGGGGGGGCGTCGGCTCGGATTCGAGTTCAAGTTCACGGAAGCCCCAGCCACGACCAAGTCCATGCAGGTCGCCATCGCGGACCTCGGCTTGGATCATGTGTATGTCGTGTATCCGGGCGTGGAACGCTATCCCCTGGCCGGGCGCGTCACCGCCTTGCCGATCGGCGATTGGGCGTGCCTTGCCGGGTAACCGGAAAGGGGCCGGCGCCGCTACGGGAGGGAAATCTTCAGGCGGGCGAAGCGCTTGCGGACGAGTTCCATGGACTGCTCATCGGTGGCGATGAGGCGGATCGTGCCGTCGCCGAGGTCATCCACCGTGAGGGTGTACTGGGTCGGGCCGGAATCCCAATCGGCCAGGTCGGTGCTGAATTCAATGGTGTACTGCAGTGCCGGGTCGTCGACCAGCGGCGGCGTGGTGAATACGGGATTACCCGCGCTGAGGCTGAACTCCAGCACCTGCGGCCGGTCGGCGGCCAACGGATCGGTGCCGAGGGCGTACTCCATCAGGTTGCTCAGGGCATCGCCTTCCGGATCGGCGGTCCATGCCGCGTCGGGATTGGTCTCGGGATTGGTGAAATGCAGCGCGCGCCACTGGTCGGCGAGCGTTGCGCGGATCTCGAGCGACAGCGTGCGGGCGGCGGTCTGGCCGAGTTGGTCGGTCACTACAAATGGAATGGCAAAGGCGCCGGACTCCGCCGGTGTGCCGCTGAGCAGACCGTCGGAGGACAGTGTGAGGCCGCCGGGCAGCGCGCCGCCGGCGCCGACGCCCCATTCCAGCAACCCGTGGCCGCTGTGCGCCTCGAGGCGGACCGCGTAGGCGGCCGCCTTGTCGGCCGGCGGGAGCGCCTGCGCGGGCAGTTGCGGGGGCATGCTGCCGTAGGCGCTGAACTCCACCATGTGCAGGTAGTTGCGCGCGGTGAGCTGGACGCGCGCATAGCGGTAGTTTCCGGACGTGTCGTTATCCAGTGGATACAGGCTTGGGAACAGCGCCTGCGTCGGGTCGTGGATGGCGACCACGGCCGGATCGGCGAGGTGGTCGGCGAGCGTCTGGCCGGCGGCGAACGGTGCGTTGGACAACAGGATGTAGAAGTTGGTGAGGCGGGAGGCGCTGTTTTCGCGGTTGAAGATCTCGACCGCCTGCAGCGGCACGGGGGCGCCGAAGTCGATCTGCCACCATGCCTCGGTCTCGATGTCGGTATGGTTCCATGTCGTGAGCAGTCCATCGATGGCGCGGCCGGGGACATTGGTGTTGAACAGGCTCGACTGCTCGGTGACCACGCCGGCGCCGGGGGTCGCGTAGTCGGTGGCGACGACCGTCAGCTCCAGCTCGATCAGCGCGGACTCGCCCGCGTCATCGGTGATCTCCACCCGGAAGCGGCGCGTGCCGGGAAACGCGGGCGTGCCGCTGAGCAGGCCTTCGTCATCGACGCTGATGCCGGGCGGCACATTGCCGGACAGCGCGACCGCGTAGGGGGGAGTGCCGCCGATGATGTCGAGGTCGTGGCTGTAGGCGTTGCCGGCAAATCCGAGCGGCAGCGCGGCTGCGTTGACCTCGGGCACGATCAGCGCCGAAAGCGTGCGCACCATCACGTCATCCGACCATGCCGAGGGCGCCACGTCGTTGAAGCTCTGCACCTGGTACCAGTACTCCGTCAATTGCTCGAGCCCGGTGTCGGTGAATTCGGTGCTGTTGCCGGGCAGGTCGCCGCCGATTTCGGTCCACGGCCCGTCGGCGCTGAACGCGCGGCGCACGCGGTAGCCGCTCTCACCGGAGACATCCTGCCAGCGCAGGCGCACGCTGTCGGCCGCCTCGGAAACGGCGGAGCTGATCGCTGGCGCATCCGGCCCGGAGGGGCCGACCACTTCCAGTTCCTTGACGGTGAGCGCGGTAGTGGCGGTCAACTGCACGCGCACGTAGCGCCCACTGGCGTGGACGGGGATGACCTCGGGAAATCCGGCGATCGAATTTTTCATTACATACCAGCCGCCGTTGCCGTTGAGCTGGGCGACGGTCGCGGCGGGATCAGTCGAGCTGAACGGCTCGGGCGAGACGAACACGTAGTAGTTGTTCAGTCGCGACGCGTTGCCGTCCTGGATGTTCCAGATGCGGATGAAGTCAATCGGGGCGACCGACTCGAGGTCGACCTCGCCCCACGGGTTCGCCTCGGTGAGCGTCTGGAAGCGGCGTGAATAGAAGTCGTTGAAGTCGTTCACATCGCCGTCGACCATGTATTCGCCGGCCGTGTCTTCCGCCTGCGCGGATGAGCTGGCGGTGGGCTTGCCAAGCGCCCAGTTGCGCGTGCCGGCCGGGTTGACCGCAAGGGTGATCGTGTCGCTGGCGGACAGGTCGCTGTCGCTGCCGGTGAAGCGGAAGCGGTAGACGCCGGCCGCGTCGAAGGTGGTGGGCGAGAGCCAGTAGTCGGCGCGCCCGAAATTGGCCGGTGCCGGGCCCTCAGTCTGCTCCCACAGGTAGGTGTAGGGCGCAAAGGCCGGTCGGCGGTCGGTGTTGTACAGCGCCGCCTCGAGCTGCGCGGTGTCGAGCACGTTGATGGTCGGGTGCCAGAATGTCGACACCGAGGGCGCCGTGTTGGCGACGGTGGCGATGACGTTCACCTCGAGGTCGTGTGAGGCGCTGCGCGCACCGTCGCTGGCGGTGAGGCGCAGGAAGTAGCGGCCGGTCGCGCTGAAGGTGGCGGTGGTGTCGATGGCGTTGGCGTCGCCAAAGGTGACCGTGCCCGTGCCGCTGACCACCGACCACGTCACGCCCAGGCCGGGCGAGTCGTCGCGCACGGTGCCGTCGAGCTGCAGGGTCTGGTGGATTTCCAGCACTTCCGCGTAGGCGGGCGTCGGCGACACGGCCGGCGGCAGGAACAGCGTGCGCTTGAGGTCCTGCGTCCATACGAAGGGCGTGCCGCTGGTGCTGCCGTTGGGCGTGGCGGACACCACTTCCGTGAACGGGCTGCTGCCGGCGGCGTTGTGCGAGCGCGCGGCAAAGTAATAGGTGACGCCGTTCTGCAGGCCGGTGACAGTCACCTGGTTGGCGGTGATGCCGGTGACCGACTGCGTGAGCGCGTCGGCCGAGGTGCCGTAGTGGATCGAATAGGTGTCGGCGTGCAGCGCGTGCGACCAGTCGAGCATGACCTGTCCGTCGCCGGGCGTGCGCGCCAGGCTGATGGGCTGCCAGTCAATCGGGCCGCCGGCGCCGGGGACGACGCGGTGCGGGCGGAACGGCAGTTGCGCGCCGTTGTGGATGTTCATGAACCCGTGCGCGAAGCGGTGGCCCATTTCCTCGTAGGAATGGTAGTGCGGCTCGGTCATGCTCATCGCGAGGTCGTCAGTGTTGAGCCACGCGCTGCGCGGGTCGACCAACGGGTAGTACTCCTGCGCGTACCGCACGTTGATGAGGTTCGGCCAGGTCGACTCGTGCTCCGGCGCCTGGTGCAGGCCGAAGTCGTAGATGCGTCCGAGCACGAAGGGCAGGTCGGGCACGCCCGTGCGCTCGCGCATGGTCGCGACAAGCTGCTCGAGGCTGCGGATGTACTGCTCGGCCGGCCAGCCGGCCGCCGCCAGCGCCGCCTCCGTCTCGCCCTGCATCCACAGGTAACCGTCGTAGCTCCAGCCGCTGATCTCGCCGCTTTGCACGCGCGCGTTGAGGTCGCTCTCCACCGCGTCGAGGCGCCCCATCATGGTCGCGTAAAACTCGCCGCCCGGCAGCCACGGCCCCAGTCCCGAGCCGCCGCGGTTGCACTTCAGCAGCGCGATGATGTCGTCCGGAAACTCCTCCGCCATGCGCTCGCCAAACCTGCTCTCCACCCCGCGCGAGATCACGTCGCTCAGCGGCGTCCACTCGTCGCTGCCGGGATCCGGCGCCACGCTGCGCCGGTACCAGATGTCGCCCTCCTGCGGCGGGTTGCCGTACGGCTGGATCTGCGCGCCGCCGCCCATGTTGGACTGGCCGCTCAGAATCCACACGCGCACGTGCTTGCCCTGCGCCGCCAGCGGCTGCACCAGCAGCGCCCAGCCGGCAAGGGCCGCGCAGACAATTCGAAGAGGATGTAGGGGGAATTTCATGACAAAAATTTGCAGCTTGTTCGATTTGCTATACACAGCGGGCTCCCGCAGCCTGTTCGACCGGGAAGCCCGCACGTAAGGTGGAATTGTGTTTTAAGCGTTACTCGGTGGCAACACGACGACGGATCAAAATCGCCCCCAGTGCCAACAGCCCGGCAAACAGCGCGTAGGTCGACGGCTCGGGCACGGCGGTGACACTCAGGTCTGAAATATTGAGAGCGCCTCCGTTGGCGGTCAGCGACGTGCCACCGTAGCCGATCGCAAACGAGGTAAACTCGCCATCCAGCGGCAGATAGGTGCCGGAAGGCGCAAGGGTGTTGCTGGTGAAACTCTGCAGGCCGCCTTTGCCCTCAATCTCAAGCGTGTAGGCAATCTGCCAGTCGGTCGCACCGCGTAGCAGGGTCATTGAAATTGTCGCGGAATCGCCACTGTCAAATCGATTGGGGGTTCCAAGCGCCGTGCTCGTGCCCATGGATGTCTGAGTCGCGTTAGACCCTGTGCTACCTGTTCCCAGTAGAGACTTATCAAATGTGGTACTAGTCAGTGATCCGCCTGTCCAAGCCGCATAACTGATACCTGTTCCGCCAACCGGTTGTGTTGTTTTAAAGCCAGAATAACTACGTGCAAAAGCAGCAAATCCTGTATCCGCATTAGTCAAAGCACGACCCTGAGATCCATCCAGAGAAATAATGAGACCAGCGCCGAGAGTCGAGTTGATCTTGAACGACACAGCTAGGCTCTCGCCCTCGGCCAACGCAAGGGGCGTGAAATTGCCGAAGATGTAACCGCGGTGAGCAGTGTCGGTCGAATTGTTCGTCAAAGTAATGTTGCCAGAGTTGTTCACCAAGGCTACATTTGCATTGTCCGTGGTCGCCTTGTAGACCGCGTCAGTATCGCCGCTGAAGACGACCTGCGCCTGCGCGGCGCCGGCGGCCAGCAGGCCGAGGAGGGTGAGTTGGAGTTTGTTCATTTTCATGTGTAGTGTTCTTCCGTTTGAAGGTGTGGATGAATGAAGGTTACAATGCGGTCACATCGAGCCGGTAGAACATCTTGCCGGACACGGGGGCCGCGCGGGTGATGACCTGGAGGGTGTCGTCGCCGGCGATCGGGTCGCCGTCCGCCGCCCATGTCCCCTCGGCCATGGTCGCGCTGCTCTGCAGCTGGTAGCTGAACCCGCTGGCCGCCTGGAACGACAGCTCAAGGTCGCTGCCCGCCAGCACCACCACGATGCCGGAAGGCGGCGTTTCGGAAGTCGCGGGATTGTATTCGATGCTCAGGTCGCTGATGTTGAGCGCGCCCCCATCGGAAATAAGGGATGTCCCGGCGTAGCCGATCGCAAACGAGGTAAACTCGCCATCCAGCGGCAGATAGGTGCCGGAAGGCGCAAGGGTGTTGCTGGTGAAACTCTGCAGGCCGCCTTTGCCCTCAATCTCAAGCGTGTAGGCAATCTGCCAGTCGGTCGCACCGCGTAGCAGGGTCATTGAAATCGTCGCGGAATCGCCACTGTCAAATCGATTGGGGGCTGGAAGCGCCGTGCTCGTGCCCATGGCGGTCTGGGCCGTGTTGCTGCCGGTGTTGGTCGTGCCAATCAGGCTTCGGTCCTGCGTGGTGTTTCCCACGGGTCCGCCCGTCCAGGCAGCATACGAGATGCCCGTGCCGCCCACCGATTGTATGGTCTTATACCCGGCGTAACTGCGCTCAAAGCCGCCAAAGGTATCATCGGCATTGGTCAACGCAACCCCTTGGGACCCATCCAGAGAAATAATAAGGGCCGCCCCAAGTGTGGTGTTGATCTTGAACGACAAGGTGAGGCTTTCCCCCTCCGCCAAAGCAAGGGGAGTAAAATTGCCAAAAATGTAGCCGCGGTGCGCCGTGTCGGCTGAGTTGTTCGTCAGCACCCAATTACCGGACGTTGGTTCAGTCAGAGCGACAACGGCATTGTCCGTGGTCGCCTTGTAGACGGTGTCGGTTGCACCATCGAATATCTGCGCCGCCTGCGCCGCGCCGCCCGCCGCCAACGCGGCCATTAAACAAAAGGTCTGGGTCGGGTTCATTTGTCGTGTTTCCTCCTATGAAGTTGATTCGTTTCCGTGACTGCTCCCCCATCCCATCACCCCCTCCCCGCCAGCACAATCCACTCGACAGGTGAACCGTAACCTGTCAGGGGTTGCGGCATGGCGGATGGAAGCGGACGGACGCGGTTGAAGGACATTGCGGAGCGGGCGGGGTGCTCGGTGAACACGGTGAGCCGGGCGCTGCGCGGGGACCGGATGATCAGCGCGGGGCGGCGGGCGCAGATCCGGGCATTGGCGGAGGAGATGGGGTACCGGCCGGACCCGCTGGTGTCGGCGTTGTGCGGGCGGATCGCGAGCCGGCGTGAGGGGAAGCACTTCCAGGCGACGGTGGCGCTGTTGAACCCGCTGGAGACGGTGAGCCGGGCGGTGCTATTGGACCGGATGATGGCGGCGGCGCGCGGGCGGCTGGAGGAGCGCGGCTACCATCTGGAGCGGTTTCCGTACGCGCAGTGGCGCGACAAGGGGGACCGTTTCACGGGGATGCTGCGGGCGCGCGGCATCCTGGGACTGATCCTGCTGCATTTCCCGCAGCCGCGGTTCCGGCTGGACTGGGACCTTTCCGGACTGGCGCTGGTGGCGTTCGGCTACTCGCTGGAGGAGCCGGTGCTGCACCGGGTGGCGGACAACGGGGCGCAGGCGATCGAACTTGTGCTGGAGAACATCACCCGGCTGGGCTACCGGCGGCCCGGGCTGGTGCTCTCGTCGTTCCAGCATGAGGAGTCGCACGGCATCCGCACCGGCATGCTGCTGGTATGGCACCACAACCGGCGGGTGAAGGATCCCGTGCCGCCGTTCACCGACTGGATGCAGGGAATCGGCGATCCCGCGCCCTTCCTCGCGTGGTACGACGCCCACCGGCCGGACGTCCTCTTGGCGCACGACTACCGCGCGATCGAGCTGCTCGGGCGCGCGCGCGGCCTGCGCTGCCCGCAGGACGTCGCCTTCGTGGACCTCAACCGCGGCGCCTCCGGCAAGCCGCGGGCCGGCATCGACATCAACCCGGAGGGCTGCGGCCTCGCCCTGGCCGACCTGACCGTCGCCCAGATCCAGCGCAACGAGCGCGGCGTGCCCGCCGACCCGCGCGTCACCCTGGTGCGCCCGCGCTGGATCGACGGCCCGAGCTGCCCGGCGCGCTGAGGCCGCGCGCCGTTATATAAAAAAGGTTCTTCGCTATTTTGAGTGGGTAAAACACTCCAAGTTGTTTCGAGGACGGCCTGTCAGGGTCGTAAATAT
>JBNGDP010000022.1:0-37765 GCA_049975345.1 Oceanipulchritudo sp.
CACCGACCCTCTCCGCCGCAAGGGACAGGGTGCGGATCGCCTACTGCGCCCACCTCGGGTATGTCGACATCCGCCTGACCCCGATCGAGGGGGGATGGGATCCGATCAAGGTACGTTCCCTCGGCGAGGCCTGCCGCGAGCGCCTGGGGGATGGGTTCCTGGGCTACGGGACCCCCGATGTGGCCTGCCTGATCCTCAAGCAACTCCGTTGCCTGAACAAGTCGCTGGCGGTCGCCGAAAGCTGTACCGGCGGGCTGCTGGCCAGCCGTTTTACCGATGTCCCCGGGGCCTCCAAAATCTTCAAGGGCGGAGTGGTCTGCTACAAAAACGAGATCAAGGAGAACCTCCTTGGTGTTCCGGAAGCCCTGTTGAAGCAACACGGGGCCGTGAGTGCGGAATGCGCCGTCGCCATGGCCACCGCCGTGTCCGAGCTCATGGAATCGGATTACGGATTGTCGGTAACCGGTTATGCCGGGCCGGAGGCCGGGGACGAGCCCGCCGGGACCATTTACCTCGGGTACCATTCGCCGGTCGGGGTCTGGTCCCGCAAAGTGGTCCTTCCCGGCAACCGGACCGCCGTCAAGGAACGGGCGGTCCTGTCCGCTCTTGATTTCATCCGGCGGAAGCTCGAGAAGTACAAGATGTACGACCTGCTTGAGAGCCTGAAGTGCTAGGCGATGCCTTGACACGGCCAAGCGCAGGCGCTGAATGTCCCGCATGGATATTGTCTGCCTTGACCTCGAGGGGGTCCTGCTCCCGGAATTCTGGATTGCCGTGGCCGAGGCCACCGGAATCCCCGAGTTGCGCCGGACCACCCGGGACGAGCCGGATTATGACGTCCTGATGCGCTACCGCCTGGATCTCCTCGACAAGCACGGTTTGACCATCCACGCCATCCATGAAGCCATCCGGGACTTGGAGCCGCTGCCGGGCGCGCGGGAATTCACCGACTGGCTGGTCGCCACCACCCGCCTCATCATCCTCTCCGACACCTTTGTCCAGTTCTCCGAGCCGATGATGGCCAAACTCGGTCACCCGACCCTGTTCTGCCACGAATTGGAAATCGACGGAAACGGGAAAATACTCAATTACTGCCTGCGCCAGCCCGACCAGAAGCGCAAGGCCGTGCAGGCCCTCAAAAGCCTGAACTTCCGCGTCATCGCTGCCGGGGATTCATGGAACGACCTCACGATGTTGCAGGAGGCGGATGTCCCGATCCTCTTCCGCCCCCCGGACAGCCTGCGCGAGGCCGAGCCGGGAATGCCGGTCACCCGCACGCATGCGGATCTGAAGGGGGCCATCGAGGCGGCCTTCAGCCATAGAGCCCGTTGAAACGCTCGCGCTGCTCGTTGGTATTTTCCTCGATGGCGATGACCACGAGAATCTGGAAAAGGACGCAGTAAAAGGCCGATCCTGCCCGCCCCCCTTTTCCTCATCAAGTCTTTCCCGAAGCCAAAAACCAATTGACCCAAGCTGGTTATCAGTCGTAGGTCGTAGGTCGCAGGTCGTAGGACCCTTGGCGAGCGGCCTGCGACCTGCGACCAATGACCACATTCCGCTTCATAGCCGGTGCCGATGACTTCCTCGTACAGCGCAAAGCGCGCGAGGAATGGGAGGGCATGGCGGCGACGGTGAGTGATCCCCATGCCCTGGAAATCATCGACGGCCAGACCGGCAATATCGAGGAAGTCGGCAAGGCGGTGACACAGTTCGCCAGCGCGGTGCAGACCGTTTCTCTCTTCGCACCGGAAAAGGCGGTCTGGTTCCGCAACATCACCTTCCTGGCCGACTCGGTGACGGGGCGGGCCCAGGGAACCCTGGACGAGATCGAGCGGATGCAGGAGGTGCTGGGGAACTACGACCAAGGCTCGGTCCGGGTGCTCCTCTCCGCGGCCCCGGTCGACCGGCGCAAGAAGGCCTACAAATGGTTCCAGAGCAACGGGGACAGCCTCTTCATCGAGACCGGCAAGGACGACCAGGGGGTGAAGGACATGATCGTCGAGGAGGCGAAGATTTCCGGGGCGCATTTCACCGGCAACGCCGCGCAGATCCTCATCGAGCTGGTGGCGGGCAACCCGCGCATGGCCCTTGAGGAAACCAGGAAGCTGACGACCTACCTCGGTCCCGACGGGGGCAGCATCCCCCCGGAAATGGTCTCCGAGCTGGTTCCCAGCGTCGGGGAGAGCGATTTCTTCGAGGCCGCCGAGGCCTTTTACAGCCTTGACCTGGAATGGACGCTCGAGGCCATCCACCGGCATTTCTTTGCCGGACACGACGCCCGGCCCCTCATCAGCTCCCTGCAGAACCGCAACCGGCTCCTTGTCCAGCTGAAAGCCATGCAGGCCGGGGGCCTCATCCGGGAGCGCGTCAGCAAGGCCGCCCTGGCGGAAGCGGCCGAACGCTACGGCTCCTGGTTCGAGGCAAGCCCCGCCAAGTCCAGTTTCTGCGTCTTCACGCAGAATCCATGGTATTTGAGCCGGCTGGCGGAATCCCTGAAAAAGCTGAGCCTGAAGCACCTGCTGGAATTCCAGTCCGCCTTCCGCGACGCCTTCCTCGAAATCATCGACCGCCCCAACGAGCAGGAGGCGGTCCTCCGCGCAACGGCCATCCGCTGCCTGTCACCGCTCACCCGCTGAAGGATCCAAGGATTTCGCGGATTTACCGGGATCCATCTGGGAAAACCTGCAAAATCTGCGGATAACAATCCGGGCTTGGCATTGAGGGCGTTTCGTCCGAAATTGCCGGCATGGACGTGATTCCGAACATCCTCGCCCAGCGGTACGCCTCGGCGGCCATCCGCAACATCTGGTCGCCGGTGGGAAAGATCCGCATGGAGCGCGAATACTGGATCGCCGTCATGAAGGGGCAGGTGGACCTCGGGCTGGAAATCCCCAGGAAGGCGATCCTCGCCTATGAGTCGGTCATCGACGAGATCGACCTCGAGGCGATCGACCGGCGCGAGCGCGTCACCCGCCACGACGTCAAGGCGCGCATCGAGGCCTTCAATGAAAAGGCCGGCCTCGAGCACATCCACAAGGGGATGACCAGCCGCGACCTCACCGAGAATGTCGAGCAGCTCCAGCTGTACCGCTCCGCCCGCATCCTTTTCCTGAAGAGCCTCGCCCTGCTCAAGGCCTTCGCGGACAAGGCGGAGGAGCACAAGGACCTCGTCCTCACGGGCCGCACCCACAACGTCGCCGCCCAGCCGACCACGGTCGGCAAGCGCATCGCCATGTTCGGAGAGGAACTGATGCGCGCGGTGAAAAAGCTGGAGGCGCTGCTCGAGGACTACCCTGCCCGGGGCCTCAAGGGCGCCGTCGGCACGCAGCTCGACCTGCTCACGCTCTTCGAGGGCGATGCGGAAAAGGTGAGCGAGCTGGAAACGCGCATCCTCAAGCATCTCGGCCTGCCGGGGCAGCTCATGACCGTGGGCCAGGTCTATCCCCGCAGCCTCGACTTCGAGGTCGTCAGCCTCTTCAACCTCCTCGCCGCCGGCCCCGCCAGCTTCGCCCGCACGCTCCGCCTGATGGCCGGTCACGAACTCGCCTCCGAGGGCTTCGCCAGGGGACAGGTCGGCTCCTCCGCCATGCCCCACAAGATGAACGCCCGCTCCTGCGAGCGTATCAACGGATTCGCTACAATCCTCAAGGGGCACCTGGCCATGGCCCAGGGGCTCATCGGCGACCAGTGGAACGAGGGCGACGTCTCCTGCTCGGTCGTGCGGCGGGTCGTCCTGCCCGACGCCTGCTTCGCCCTCGACGGGCTGCTCGAGACCGCCCTCACCGTCCTCCGCCAGATGGAGGTGTTTCCCGCCGTGATCGACCGCGAAAACGCCTACTACTTCCCCTTCCTCAGCACGACCACGCTCCTCATGGAGGCCGTCAAGGGCGGCGCCGGGCGCGAGGCCGCCCACGAGGCCATCAAGGAGCACGCCGTCGCCACCGCCGCCGATTTGCGTAGCGGGAAAATCAGGACCAACGACCTGGCCGCGCGCCTCGCCGCGGACGGCCGCCTCGGCCTCCCGCGGGAACGGATCGACGCCGTCATCGCCTCCGCCGCCGGGCTCTCCGGCAAGGCCGCCGGCCAGGTCGGGGCCTTCGCCGAAACGGTCGGCGATCTCCTTCAGCGCCACCCCGAGGCCGCGGCCTGCGAGCCGGAGCCGATCCTTTGACGACCGCGCACTGAATCGAGCAGACTGATACCGCTTTCAGTATGGATTGATCAGGTGGAGCATGGGCGTGGGACCTCCGCTTGCCTGCCCTGAGCCAGCCGAAGGGCGGATGGTCTCCCAGTGCCCTGGCAGCGGCGCGCAAGCGCGCGCGCCACGAATGCCCGCCTCAATTGCATCAAACCTTGGTGAAACCGGTATGACTGCTTCGAGTAGCGCGTTTACGCACGAAGACCCGTCTTGGCGACGAGTCGGGTCCGTTCGCAGACCACCGCGCGAATGTTACGGTCTTCGGGCGTAAACGCTCAACTCGGAGGCGTCGTCGCCCTGCTTCAACTCCGCCGCGTACCCCGTACTGCCCTGCGCACGGGGCACCCGCACGCTGTACTTTCCAAGGAAGCCCCGGAAATTCAGGTATCCGTCCGCATCCGTTTCCGTCTCGATCCGGGTCATCCACTGGTTGCGGATCAGGTCGTGGATCCGTCGATACGTTTCGGTCGGCTTGCGGCCATTGGCCAGGCAATGCGTGTCCCAGAAATAAAAGGCCTCCACATGCGGGTTGGCGAAGCAGGCGCGGCAGGTGGTCTCCACATAATCGGCGAGGAGCTGCTCCTGTGCCTCTTCGTCGAGGCCGCTCTGCCCGAGGGCCCTGGTGTTTGGCCGAAACTCGGTGACATGGACGGGAAGGCCGGTGCTCCCCATGGCATCGATTGTTTTCAGGAAGGCGCCGAGGCCACTCCACTCGCCGGGGGTGGTCTGCAGGCCAAGGGCGTCGGGGGCCTGGTCTCGCTCGATCATCGCGTGGATCAAAGCCATGTATCGTTCCAGTTGTTGATGGCGGGTGACCTCGCGTCCGTGCTGGTCCTTGACCGGCATGGGTTCGCGGTCCCCGGCGAGCAATCCGTATTCATTGAGCAGATACACGGCATCCGGATCCTCCTCGCGGGCCCAGCCCAGGAGCCGGGCATGGTCGTCGGCGATGGTTTCGATCTCCTCGATGTGCGGCCAATGCCGCTCGTGCGTGTGGGCCAGGACGGGCTCCCACATCATCTCGTTGGAGACGTCATAGCTGCCGATACGGCCCTTGAAGCGGCTGGTGATCTGGCGGATGCGAACTTCGACAAACCTCCAGCGCGTCTCGAGGTCGTACTTCATGAGCCACTTGGGAAGGGCTTTGGGCACCTGCCAGAAGAGCGGATGGCCCTTGCAGTAAAGATTGTGTCCCTTGCACCAGGTGAGCATGCGGTCCAGCTTGTCGTAGTCGATTTCGCCCTGGTATTCCTCGCTGACCGGGGCGTCATCCGGGGTTGTTTCCGCCCAGTAATGCAGGAGGATGATGCTGTTGAAGAGCTCGAGCCACAATTTGCGCCGGTGGACGTTCGGCATGTGGTCCCACTCGCCGTTGGCCATCTGGTTCATCCATCCCCAGGAGTTGAAGCCCCAGGTGAAGGCGCTCCCCGTCTGCAACACCTCGACTTTTTCCCGGGCGAGGGGTTTGCCGTCGCGCCGGACCAGGCGCCAGAGGGCGTCGCGCTTGCGCAGTTTTTCAATGGCCGCGCCGGTTCCGTCGGCAAGGCCGCGCCATGCCTCCGGATCGCCGTCCGCCTGTTTGTATTCAAAGGTCTGCCACTCTTCGCCGCCTGCTCCCTGGATTGTCATGGCGCTACTGAATCACAACCGGGAGGGAAAGTTAAACTACAAAATCAGGATGGATGGCGATCTTCCCGTGCATCCCCCATGATGCCCAGGATAGCGGTAAGGGTTTCCAGATGCGGCATGGGCACCCCCGCGGCGGTCCCCGCTTCGAGCGGCTTCCGGAAGATGGCCTCCACCTCGACACGGCGACCGGCCAACCAGTCAAGCACACTGGAAGCCTTGTACGGGCCCAGTGCATCGGTAAAGCCCATCAGCTTGCCGGTGTATTCCCTTTCAATGGGATAGCCGAGTTTGTTGGCGGCGGTACGGATCTCTTCCATGAGGTCGATGGCAACCGCACGCAGGGCGGGATCCTCGCAAATGACGTCGGTCCCCGAGCCCCCGATGGCCACGGTCAGCCCGTTGAAGGGCACGTTCCACATCAGCTTACGCCAAAGCGCCTCCCCGAGGGAGGTCGTGATCCGTGTATTGATCCCCGCATTCAGGAAAGCTTCCTGAACCGATTCCAGCAGGTCGTACCTTCCCTTCTCTCCTTTTTTCTCGGCAGCTCCGAGTTGGACAAAGCCGTCCTTGGGGACAAAACTGCGAATTTTTCCGGGGCCCTCCCGATTGACCCCGATCTGGCACAGGGCCCCGATCACCGGGTTCTCCGGAAAAAGCTCCTTCAACGCCTCGACATTCCCCAGCCCGTTCTGGACGGTGACGAGAACGGTCTCGGGGCCGACAACCGGGGGAAGCAGTTTCTTGAAGAGGTGGTTCCGTGTGGTTTTCAATCCGATAATGACCCAATCCACCTGCCCCATATCTTCCGTGGAGGCGGCGAGCCGGGGTTCCGCAAGGAGGCATCCGGTCCCGTCGGCCAGGGTCAGTTCCATGCCGCTTTCCCTGACCGCCTCGTAATCCGACCGGAGCAGGAACGTCACCGGCAGCCCGCTGCAGGCCAGGCGAATCCCGAAATAGCTGCCCAGCGCCCCGGCCCCGATGATCCCGATCGACGGTTTATCCGCTTCCTTCATACGATTCCAGCCTTGGTCATCTGACGGAACATGTCCACCACCGTTTCCTCCAGCGCACGATAGCGGATGCCCAGTTGCTCGCGGCTGCGCCGGTTGTCGAAGCCGGCCGGGATGCCGACGTTGCGGTGGATCAACCTGCGCGTCACCGAGCGGTCGACCAGCGGTCCGGCCAGCCAGACCAGCCACTTGGGAAGGATCCGGAGGGGGAACGGGTACGCATCACCGAAGTTCATTCGCAGGATGGCCGCCAGTTCCGGCAGGCCCGAATTGTGACCGGAAAGGATATACCGGGCGGAAGGAATTCGCGGATCCATACCGGCGCGGAGGTGAGCTTCCCCGACCTCCCTCACATCCACCACGCCAAATGGATAATCCGCAACCCCCGCCCGGAGAGTGCCGTCGGCCAGTCTCTTCATCAGCACAAAGGAACCGGAAGTGGTACGCGGCCGGATGGCCGGCCCCAGGACAAGGGAGGGATTGATGACGACCAGGTCCCAGCGGGATTGTTCCCCCGCGATCTTCCATGCCTCCCGCTCCGCCAGCGTCTTTGAATAGGAATAGGGCTTGTGGCCAAGGTCCGAGGTTGCGTTCCAGTCCGCTTCCGTGAAGAGCGGACCCCTTGCTTTCCGGATGTCGGCATTGTCCCCGTAAATGGCCGCGGTGCTGCTCGTCAGCACCACTCTTCGCACCGATGCGATGCGGTTGACTGCGCGCAGGACATTCCGCGTCCCCTGAACCGCCGGTTCAATCAAATCCTTCCGCGCATCATCGAAACGCAGCAGGAAGGGGGAAGCGGTGTGGAAGACGACCTCGCATCCCTTCATCGCTTCCTCAAAGGAACCGGGTTCGAGAAGATCCGCCGGAAAGAGTTCCAGATTTCCGGGATGGTTGGCCGCAAGCTCCTTCAGGGGACGCGCCTTTTCCGGATCCCCGGGATCCCGTACCGTGCCGTGCACCGTGTGGCCCGCTTGCAGTAATTGCCTGACCAGCTCTCCCGCCAGATAACCGCTCGCACCGGTCACCAGCAATGGACCCTCTCCCCTCCAAACGCTCATGGTGGAAGGGTATCCACCCGTGATTTTACGTCAAACCAGTGTGGCAGGGGTGCCTTACCGGATCCGGCGCCGGAGGATGATCAAGCAACCGGCCAATAGGCCCCCAAAAAGGGCGGATACGGAAGGCTCCGGAACCGGGACCACGTCATCCCAGGATGTGGCGATCACGAGCTCATCCATGACCGAACGCGGCCCGCCGCCGGTCGCGCCTGCGCGGACCCCCTGACCAGCCGCATCGTGCGCCAGATGTGGAGCCTGGTGCGCGATGAAAAGCCGGTGAAGCTGGGGGATCTCGCCCACCGGCACCGCATGACCACGCGCACCCTGGAGCTGAAGTTCAGCCGGTTTATCGGAAAATCCGCCCGCGAACTGCTCCATGAAATGCGCATGGACTTTGGTCGCCAGCTCCTACGGACCACCAGCCTCCCTGTCGGCGAAATCGCCCTCCGCTGCGGCTACGCCGAAGCGCCCTCCTTTTCAACCGCCTTTCGCCGCAGCAACGGACGCAGCCCGCGCGCCTGGCGGCAGGGGGAATGATACCCAACCCTTCGCTTTTGGCTGGGATTATGACAGGAGACGACCCCTCCTCCCACCTGAAGAAGCTGGAGGCCAAAAAAACGGGTCCGGCGGTTGCCCGTCCGCGTCATTCCTGACGGGCCAGGGTCACGGCGGCGGTTCCCCGCTTCGAGAGGAGAACGGCACCGAGTTGGCCGTTGGGGTAAACAAAAACACTGCCGATGGAATCGCTGCCGTTGGCAATCCGGACACTCTGAACCGCGCCCGCTTCGCCGCGGTTGTGTGCGGTCAGGCGTCCATACCAGCTGGTAAGAAATCGGGCTCTTCCATCCCCATCGAAGCGGACAAGGGCCTCGTCCAGGTCTCCGAGCACGGTATACTCGGGGTTCCAGGTGGCTCCTCGGTCAGTGGAACGGAACAGGACAACGCTGGTCTCACCAACCTGCATGGAAACAAGGCGGCCGTTGGTAACGGAGAAAGGGAGCAGATTGCCGGTAATGTTGATGCCGGTCCGGTCCTCTGTCTCCAGATCGATACGCACCCCCGATCGGATGTAAGCAAGCAGCTCATTTGAACCCGTGAAGACGATGGCCGGGCGGTTGATCGGCGATTCGGAGGACAGGAAAAGGGTTTTTCCCGATCCGATTTCCTCCACCGGGGCGAGATAAAGGAAGCAGCCATCAGGATCCCCGTAGGCAATGGCCAGTTGGTCATCACCCGAGACGGCCGAGGTTGCTTTCACCCAGGCCGGCACCTGGAAATCGCCGGCGATCCAGTGACGGGTCCAGCCAGTCCCGCCGGGCGAAGCCTCCAGGCAGATGACCTCGCCGTTGTACTGGTCCAGACAGGTGATCAGGCGGGTCCCGTCGGCGAGGATAAAAAACTCCACCCCGGAATATCCATTGTTGTCGAGGCCACCGGGCGCATCGGGCACCCCCGTCGTGGCAACAAGCTCGGGCTCACTCCAGATGCCCGGTTGTTCCTGCTCCATCACATGAAGCGCGTTCGTGGTCCGGTTCTGGAACAGGAGTACCAGCGCTCCTTGGGGATCGAAAGCAACCTGGAAATCCCCAAGCCAGTCCCCGGAGGTCATCACCGGCTCGAACACCCAGGGAATCGGCAGCAGCCGGATAAAATAAGCGCTCCTGCTTCCCACGCCCCCCGCCGAGAATCCCGAGCCATCATTCTCTTCCGGGATGATGGGGGATATCCAGTGCTCCGTCCAGACCCCCAATTCGGTACTCTCCTCAAGCGTGAACCGCCGCATCGGCTCGCTTGACAGCCAAAACCGGAAATTCCCGTATTCGTCCAGCCATACCGCGGTCGGCTCCGCGGAATTTCCACCAACAACCGCACTGCTTCCCAGCCAAAGAAGGACAGGGGCAAGGCACCTGCACGGGAAGAGACATTTCCTTGTCAAGCTCATCTGCGGACCGGACTATGCCCGCGCCCCGATCCCCCGTCCAGACCAATCAATGAGAAACAAGGCCCGCCTGCTGGTCCCTTTCGGCATGGCATGACACCAAAACAGGCATCGCTCCAACCTGTCGGTCACAGCGCCACATTTCTTTTGGTGTAGATCCAATGGTGGGCGCCGACGGACTCGAACCGCCGACCTACTGGGTGTAAACCAGTTGCTCTAACCAACTGAGCTAGGCGCCCGTCATGTTTTCAAAGGTCAAAGGACAAAAAAGTCGAAAGACGAAGGACTAAGGGGGAAGGGTACGGCACTGACAAGCCAAAAGTGGGCGCGTCGGGGTCTATTCAAAGTAGAGATACTTGAGCGGATGCCAGTCGAGGAGATTGCCGTGCCAGCCCTGGACGGCGGGATCCTTGAGGTAGACGGTGACGTAGTGGTAAAGGGGGATGACGACCTGTTCAGAGACGAGGGTACGCTCGGCGAGGGCGTAGCGGCGCATGCGCTGTTGAGGATCGGGGGTATCGCGGGCGGATTCCAGCATGGCATCGTAGGCCGGGTCGGACCAACCGGCCCAGTTGTTGCCGCTGTCGGAGGTCCAGATATTGAGGAAGGTGGAGGGCTCGAGGTAATCGCCGATCCAAACCGCGCGGGCAAGCTGGAAATCGCCGCTGGCGCGCCGCTGCTGGTAGGTGCGCCATTCCTGGTTGGTGAGGGTAACGTCGATACTGAGCTCCTTTTTCCACATGGCCTGGAGGGCCTCGGCGATCTTGCGGTGGCTCTCGGAGCTGTTGAAGAGGTACTCGAGGGCGGGGAAGCCCTCCCCGGCGGGGTAGCCCGCGTCGGAAAGGAGCGACCGGGCGGAGGCCGGGTCGTACTCGACCGGGATATTGGAATCGTAGCCCGGCAGGTTGTCGGGGACGAAACCGCCGGCAGGGCGCTGCCCTGCGCCGAGAAGACGGTTTGCGATGCCCTCGCGGTCGATGGAGAGGGCGAGGGCGCGCCGGACCTTGGCGTCGGCGAGGGGTCCCTCCCTCAGGTTCATGAGGATGTAATAGGTTCCCAGATACGGATCAACGCGAAGAAGTGGGGAATTCTCCCTTTGATAGGCGGTCACCCGGGCCGGCGGGAGGGAGTCGGTGACGTGCAACTGACCGGAGAGGAAGGCCCGCTCCTCGGCGTTGGGCTCGTCGATGGCGTAAAAGCGCGCCCCGTTGAGAAACACCGCCTTCGCATCCCAGTACAATTCACTTCGCCGGACCCCGATGTACTGGTTCGGTAGCCATTCCTCCAATACAAAGGGGCCGTTGCCGATGAAGGTGCCGGGGAGGGTCCACTCCCCCACCCTGCCTGAGCCGCTGGCGGCCCCGGCATGCGTTGGGATGGGATACCATACCGGATGAAGCAGCATGGAGAGGAAATAGGCAACGGGCCGTTCCAGGGTGACCTCGAGGACGCGGTCCTGCGGGGCCTTGACGCCGACCTCTGAAAAGTCGGAGCTCTCCCCGCGGTTGTAGGGCTCCGCGCCTCGCAGGACATGGAGCATCGCGGCGTAGGGGGCGGCCTGCTCCGGGCGCAGGGCGCGCTCCCATGCGGCCGCGAAGTCGCGGGCAACCACCGGCTCGCCGTCCGACCAGCGGGCGTCCTCCCGCAGCGTGAAGGTGTAGACCCGCCCGTCCTCCGAGAGCTCCCATGATTCAGCGACCCCCGGCAGCGGCTCGAGGGTGGCCGGATCCGGGCTGACCAGTCCCTCGAAAAGGGCCATCTGGACGTTGAGGTCGCTGGTGCCGGTGGTGACGTGCGGGTCGAGAGCCATGGGCTCCGGCCCGTTGCCGAGGAGCAGCATGCCCTCGCGCATGGCGTCCGTGGCCGGCCGCTCCCGCAAACAGCCGGGGAGGAGGACCAGTAAAAGTACCGATAACGCGGATCCCACGGATTGGAGAACTGCGCATCTCCCGAATAACGCGAACGGGAATCTTGGATGGGTCATGATGGATTCGTGTAATTCGCTATTCGCAGTTGAAACCCGAATCACCGCGGCCGGGCCTTGTTCTTCAGTTTCAGGGAATAGAGGTCGGTGCGGCGGTCCTTGAGGTTGTTGACGCTGCCCTTGTCGGAGAGGTGCTTGAGGAGGTCCATGTCGACGTCGGCAATGAGGACCATTTCGGTGTTGGGGGTCGATTCGGCCATGATCCCGGTGCTCGGGAAGGAAAAGTCGCTGGGGGAAAACACGGCGGACCTGGAGTACTGGATGTCCATGTTGTCGACGCGGGGCAGGTTCCCCACGCAACCGGTGAGGGCGACGTAGCACTCGTTCTCCACGGCCCGGGCATGGGCGCAGAAACGGACCCGCTGGTAACCGGTCTGCAGGTCGGTCATGTAGGGGACGAAGAGGATCTCCGCACCCTGGTCGCGCAGCAGACGGGGCAGTTCGGGGAACTCGACGTCGTAGCAGATGAGGATTCCGATTTTGCCGCAGTCGGTGTCGAGGGCGCGGATCTCATTGCCGCCGACCATGCCGAAGGCCTCCCGCTCGTTCGGGGTGATGTGGATCTTCTTGACCGATTCACAGGTGCCGTCCCGCCGGCAAAGATAGGCCACGTTGTAAAGCCGCTTGCGCTCCACCACCGGCATGCTGCCGGCGATGATGTTGACATTGTAGGAGACCGCGAACTCGCGCATTTTGCCGAGGATCGGCTCGGTGGACTCCGCCAGTTTCCGCATCGCCTTGGCCTGGGACTCCTCGTTGTACTGGACCAGCAGGGGGGCGTTGAAAAATTCCGGAAAGAGGATGAAGTCGCTCTGGTAGTCGCTCACCGTGTCGATGAAATACTCCGCCTGGTCGATGATGGAATCCATGTGGTAGGCGGCCCGCATCTGCCATTGCACGACCCCGATGCGCACTTCGCGCTTCTTCACGTACAGCTCCCGCGGTTTCTCCTCGAAGTAGATGTTGCTCCATTCAAGCAGCGTCGCGTACTCCAGCGACTCGCGGTCGCCGGGCAGGTACCGCTTGAGGATCTTCTTCACCTGGAAGCCGTTGGAAAGCTGGAAGGTGAGAATCGGGTCGTAGATCTCCTTCATGCGCACCTTCTGGATGTACTGGCGCGGGGTCAGCTCCTCGGCGTGCTTCTTGTACCCGGGGATGCGGCCCCCGGCGATGATCGCCCGCAGGTTGTACTTCTCGCAGATCTCCTTGCGCACGTCGTAGAGCCGCCGGGCCAGCCGCAGGCCGCGGTATTCCGGATGAACGAAGACGTCGATCCCGTAGAGCACGTCGCCCTCCGGATCGTGCGTATTGAAAGTTTCATTACCAGTGATCTGCTCGTAGGTGTGGCTGTCGCCGAACCTCGCGTAGTCGACGATCAGGGAGAGCGCGCAGCCGACCACCTTGCGGTTGACCTCGACGGCGATCTGCCCCTCCGGGAATTTCCTCAGCAGGGTGGCCACGTGCCGCCGGCCCCACGGGTCGTAGCCGAGGCCCTTGTAGGCCAGCAGCATGGTCTTGTGAAGGTCCTCGTAGTCCTTCATGCGAAGGGCCCGCACGACGACCTTCATATCGTCCCTGGAACTGTCTGCCATGGTTATACATTGGGAAAGCCCCGGGGGAAATGCAAATAATTAGGGACGAGGGACGAGGGACAAGGGACTTGATGCGGACTTTGCTTTCAAGTCACAAGCCATCTGCACTATTTTTTACCCTCGTTCCTTGTCCCTTGTCCCTTGTCCCTACTCCCCCTGAGCCAGGGAATAACCCCGCTCGCCGTCGAAGGTGTAGAGATGTTCGGTCTTGATGAAGTCGAAGCCGGCGTTGGCGACGCGCAGCATCAGGCTGGAGATCTGGCTGTGGGTACAGCCCGCCTCCTCGTCGATGGCGACGAACCGGCAGCGCCAGTGGTCCGTGCAGAAGGTGTCCTCGAGTCCCTCGGGGTAGACCTTGACCCCGCGGTTGGTGATCAGCTTGAGCCGCAGGCCGTCGCCGTCCACTTTGGCGAGCCCGTCGCCGATCACATCCGGATTGCGCTCCGCCTCGTCCCAGTCGATGAAAACGTCGATCCCGACCAGTTTCTTTTTCCTTGGCGGAAGCTGGGGCAGCTCGATGTGGATGCCCTTGTTCTGGAAGTGGGCTGGTTTGAAGGTCACCGGCTCGCGGCCGAGACGCTCGATGACGGCGTCGGCAAAGGCCCGGGTCCCCACCCTCTCCTTTGAAATGGATTCCTTGAAAATATCCCCGGTATGGATGCCGTCCTCGAGGGTCTTCAGCCATGCGTTGCGGATCTTGGTTGCGACATCCCCCTGGTCGAGGTGCACGAGCATCATGGTGGCGGCGTTGAGCAGGCCGGACGGGTTGGCGATGTCCTTCCCGGCGATGTCCGGGGCGGACCCGTGGACGGCCTCGAACATGGCGGCGTCAAAACCGATGTTGGCCGATCCGGCGAGGCCCACGGAACCGGCCACGAGGGCGGCGATATCGCTGACAATGTCACCGTACAGGTTCAGGGTGACGACCACGTCGAGGTCCTCCGGATGGGCCGCCACAAGGGCGGCTCCGATGTCGATGATCCGGTGCTCGGTCTCGATGTCGGCATACTGCGGCTCCTTGGCAATGGTCTCGAAGACCCGCTGGAAGAGACCGTCGGTATGTTTCATGATGTTGGACTTGGTCAGGCAGGTCACCTTCCGGCGCCCGTGGGCGCGTGCATACTCAAGGGCATAGCGGCAGATCGCCTCACAACCCGGGCGGCTCACCAGCTTGAGCGTCTGCACCACCTCGTCGGTCTGCTGGTGCTCGATGCCGGCATACAGGTCCTCCTCGTTTTCCCGGATGATGACCATGTCAATATTCGGGAAATTGGTGTTCACGTAGGGTGCGTAGGCCCGGCAGGGACGGACATTGGAAAACAGACGGAGGCTTTTGCGGATCGTAACATTGAGGCTCTTGTACCCGCCGCCGAGCGGGGTGGTGATCGGCGCCTTGAGCAGGATCCGGTTGCGCACCAGTGTCTTCCAGTCCTCCGGACGGATCCCCGAGGTATGTCCGGCGAGGTACTGCTTCTCCCCGATCTCGATCTCCTCAAAGCGCAGGCGCGCCCCGGCAGCCTGCAGAATCCGCAGGGTGGCGTCCATGATTTCCGGGCCGATTCCATCCCCCCGGGCGACTGTAACCGTGGTCAACTCGCTCATCATTCCCTTTTGAAAGATGCTTCAGGAAACCCCGTAAAGGGTAAAACGCAAATTCCGTTCCGTATTTTCGGGGGAAACCGATTAATTACTTGCGGGAACCCCGCCATGACTTTTCCTGCAAAGGAAATGTCTGCGTTAACGGAACTGACCCGGCATCTTCGCGCCGGCCTGGACCTGCCGGAGGCGGATTGCACCGCGGCCGCACGGCTCCTGCCGCGCGCCGACGTCGATCCCGCCGAAAAAAAGGCCTTTCTCCTCGCCTTGCACGAAAAGCGGGAATCCATCGAGGAAATCACCGCCTTTGCGAAGGTGTTCCGCCAACTGGCCACGGATCCCAAATTGTCCGACCTGGCAAGCGAGGCGATCGACATTGTCGGAACCGGCGGGAGCGGCAGCGGCGGATTCAACCTTTCCTCGACCACGGCGATGCTGGTGGCGGCCTCGGGCACACGCGTCCTCAAGCACGGCAACCGGGCAATCACCTCCCGGAGCGGGGCGGCCGATTTTCTCACCGCCCATGGGATCCGTATGGACACCGATCCCGGGCTGCTGCGGGCCGCGATCGAGGAGCTGGATTTCTGCTTCTTTTTCGCGCCGGCCTTCCACCCGGCCTTCAAGGAGATCATGCCCGTGCGCAAGGAACTGGCCGCGCAGGGAAAGCCTACGGTTTTCAACATCCTGGGCCCGTTGATCAATCCGGCGAAGCCTGCCTACCAGTTACTGGGCGTTTTCTTCCCGGCCATGGTCAAGCCCCTTGCGGGGGCCCTTGGCAAACTGGGGCTGGCCCGCGGGCTTGCGGTGTGCAGTGAATTGCCCGGGATCGGCAACATGGACGAATTCACCACCGCCGGGGTCAACCATGTCGTCGGTTTCGGCGGGATGGCCGGCACCCAGGGAAAATGGAAGCCGGACGACGTCGGCTTTCCCCCGGCCGACCCGGCGGAGCTCATCGGCGGAACCGCCGCCGAGAACATGGCCCTGCTGGAGGATATCCTGCGCGGGGACGGACGGCAGGGACTGGCCGATTCCATCATCCTCAACGCCGCCGCCGCTTTCCTGATCGTCGAAAAGGTCGACTCCCTTGGGGAAGGCTGCGCCCTGGCGCGGGAAATTCTTTACGATGGAACCCTGGCTGCCTGGCTGGAAAAGGCCCGGGCCTTCTACCAGTCCACCGGACCGGGGGCATGAAGTACTTTGGCACAGACGGGATCCGGGACCGCGTGACCGGTCCCCTCATGCAGCCGAAATTCGTCTTCCGGCTCGGGAGGGCCGCCGGCAAATGGCTGCGGCAACGCCCGGCCGTTTCCTCCCGCCACGTGGTGATCGGGCGGGACACGCGGGCATCGGCCGGGTATCTTTTCCTTTCCCTCGCCCGCGGGCTGCATGAGGAGGGAATCCGTATTTTCGACGGCGGCGTGTGCCCGACCCCGGCCGTTGCCGGCGCGGTGCGCCTTCTCGGCCTCGACATGGGAATCGTCATCACCGCCAGCCACAACCCGGCCTCCGACAACGGCATCAAGTTCTTCGGCCCCGGCGGCTACAAGCTCCGTGCCGGGGAGGAGGAGGAGATCGAGGCCATCCTCGACGAGCTTCCCGACCGCGAAGAGGACAATGCCCACACTCCGCCCGTCCGCTACTACGAGACCCGGCGCCATTACCTCGAGGCCTATGAGCATGTCCTCCCGGAAAACGCCCTCATGGGCCTGCGGATTGTCTTGGACTGCTCCAACGGGGCCACCTTCCGGACCTCGGGGGAACTGCTGACCCGCCTCGGGGCGCAGGTTCTCAGTTATGGCTGCGAGCCTGACGGGGACAACATCAATGCCAATGTGGGCAGCGAGCATCCCGAAGTCATCCGCCGGCAAGTCGTTGAACAGCAGGCGGACCTCGGCATCGCCCATGACGGCGACGGGGACCGGGTCATCCTTTGTGACCACATGGGCCGGGTGGTTGACGGCGACGCCGTGCTCGCCCTGCTCGGAGCCGGCTGGGCCAAACGCGGCAGGCTGCCCGGCATGACCGTGGTCGCCACCGTCATGAGCAACCTTGGACTGGACCGGTGCCTCGCGGAATCGGGAGTCAAGGTCCATCGCACCGGGGTCGGCGACCGGCAGGTTTTCTACGCCATGCGGGAAGGGGGCTTCACCCTTGGCGGGGAGCCCAGCGGACACTTCATCGCCATGGAATACCTCCCCACCGGGGACGGTCTTCTCGCGGCCCTTCTCGTCCTCAATGAGATGGTCCGCGGCGGGCGCTCCCTTCAGGATCTCAGCTCGGTCTACAGGGCCTTCCCGCAGATCCGGAAGAACCTTGTGGTTCGCGACAAGCCGTCCCTGGCCCGGTTGCCGGGCCTGCAGGCCGAGCTTGCAGGGATGGAAAAGGATCTTGGAAACCGCGGGCGCATCCTGCTGCGCTATTCCGGCACCGAACCGAAGGTGCGGCTGCTCGCCGAGGCGGAGGACGAGCAACTGGCCGGGGAAACCTTCCAGTCCCTCGAGGAAATCGTCCGCCGGCACCTTCCCCTCGAAAGGCTGGCCTGAATGACGGATATTCCCGACATTATCCGGTTCATCAAGAGGCTGGCCAGTGAGAGCGCGAAGGTCATCAACCCGCTCTTCGCCAAGCCGGACCTCGTGGTGGAATGGAAAGAGGACCAAACACCGGTCACCCTCGCCGACCGGAAGGCCGAGGAGGTCATGCGTGAACTCATTTCCCGCGAATTTCCGGATCATGGGATCATCGGGGAGGAATTCGGCGAAGACAGCCCCCATGCCGAATACACCTGGATTCTCGACCCGATTGACGGGACCCGCTCCTTCGCCGCAGGATGCCCCCTGTTCGGGACGCTGATCTGCCTGCGGCGGCAAGGCAAGCCCATCTGGGGGGCCCTTCACCTCCCGGCCATGGGGAAACTGTATCTCGGGGACAACAAAACCTGCTGGTGTAACGACCGGCCAACCACCCTGCGCAAGCCGCCCCCGCTGAAGGACTGTTTTCTTCTCACCACCGACCCGAAAACCCCCGGCCAGCACCACAACCCGGCCGGCTGGGAGGCCCTCGTGGCGGCCACCGGACCGTACCGCACCTGGGGGGACTGCTTCGGCTACACCCTGCTCGTTTCCGGTGGGGCCGACATCATGACCGATTCGATTCTCAATCTCTGGGATATCGCCGCCCTCCTCCCCATCCTTCGCGGGGCCGGGGCGGCCCTTTCCGACTGGTACGGGGGCGTTCCGGATGGAAGCAGGGGCCTCGTCACCGCCCATCCCGCCATCCACCCTGAAGTTATCAAATTATTGAACTGCGGATAACCGGTCCCGCGGATCTTTGCCTGAGATAAGGATCCGTGCGATACCCGTGATCCGTGGTTTATAAACCCGGGCGGTTGAGCAAGCGGTACTTTGTCTCGGGGACAGCGATTTTTCCGGCGGGCAGGTAGCCGTTAAAGGGCATGCTGATGACGGCCGCCCCCCTCCCGAGAACCGTGCCCGGTTGCAGGACGCTGTTGCAGCCGGCCTCGGCGCCATCGCCCAGGAAGGCGCCCACTTTGCGCAGGCCGGTGGCGTGGCGCTTTTTGCCAATCTTCACCACCACACCGTCACCCGCCAGCTTGAGGTTCGCACAAATGACGCCCGCCCCGAGATGGGACCGGTTTCCAAGAATGCTGTCACCCACATAATTGTAGTGGGGTGTCTGCACCTTTTCCATGAGCAGGCAGTTCTTGTACTCACAGGAATTGCCCAGCACGCAACCCCGTCCCGCGATGAGCCGGCCGCGGACGTAGGCCCCCGGCCGGATCTCCACCTCGGGACCAATCCAGGCGGGCCCATGGATCACGCAATAGTCCGGAAGGCGGACGCTGGGATGCAGGTAAACGTCCCCGTGGATCCCTACCCCAACGGGAATATCCTCCAGCCCGTGTGCGTCCCTGAAGGGAAACGCCTCCAGCGCCTTGCCGATCATGGGGAGCCATTCCCATGGATGCGCCTCCATGTCAAAAAACTCCGCAAAGGGCAGGCTTTCCGGCCAGTCAAACAACTCGCGTGCCTTCATGATGCGGAGTTTTGGCGATCCGCCCGGACCGGTCAACGGGATTTGCCCGCGGGGAACAGTTTGTCCAGGTCGGCCATCACCGACCGAAAATCCGCCGGCAGCGGCGCCTCGATCCGCAGCGGGATTCCTTCCACGGGATGGATGAACTCCAGCCGCGTGGCGTGCAGCATGACCCGGGGAACCCCGGGAAGGGACCCTGTTCCCCCGGCCCTCGGGAACCGGTCCTTGCAGCCGTAGAGCGTGTCCCCGAGCAGGGGATGCCCGAGGTGTTTCAGGTGCACCCGGATCTGGTGGGTCCTTCCGGTGTGGATCCGGATCCAGGCCATGGAAGCCGCTCGGTTCCAGGTCCGGCGCACTTCGTAGTCCGTGCGGGCCGGCCTGCCGTCCGCCCGGCAGGTCATGCGCGTGCGCTGCACCGGATGCCGCCCCACCGGCTCCTCGACGCGACCGCGCTCCGGTTCCGGCACGCCTCGGACAAGGGCGGTGTAATACTTGCGCACGACCCGGGAAGCGAACTGCTCGGAAAGCCCACGGAATGCGGCATCCGACTTTGCCGCCACCAGGACGCCGCTGGTTTCCTTGTCCAGCCGATGCACGATCCCTGGACGCTCCGTCCCGCCGATCCCGCTGAGCTGGCCATGGCAGTGGTGAAGGATCCCGTGGACAAGGGTGTCCTCCCCGGTTCCAGCCCCCGGGTGCACCACCCTCCCCGGCTCCTTGTCGATCACCAGGAGATCCTTGTCCTCGAAAAGGACCTCCAGCTGCATCGGCACGGGCCGCAGTTCCATGGGCTCCAGCGGGGGTAGCGAGAAATTCACGACATCGCCGGGCCGCAGCTTGTCCTTCTGGGAGAGGACCTCGTCCTCGCGCCAGACCCGGCCGGCATGAAAGAGCTTCTGCCAGCGCGACCGGCTCAGATCCGGATAAAGGGCGGCCAGCAGCTTGTCGGCCCGCCCGGGGCGGTGCCCTTCCGGAACGGTCAGCTGCAGCTCCTCGTCGCGTGGGGCGGTCATTTTCTCACCCGTCCCCGCTGAATTCCCCGACGAGGCGGTCGATTTCCGCAATCTGCCTGTCAAAGCTCCCGGCCCCGTCGATGGCGTGCCGGAATCCGTTGGCCGCCAGCTGCCCCAGTTCGGCGTAACCGAGGCCCAGTTCGGTGAACAGGGCGGTGTATTCCGCAGTGAGGGTGTTGCCAAAGGAAATGGGATCGTCGGTGCTGACCGTGCAAATGACCCCTTCCCGGTGCAGCTCGCGGATGGGATGGTCCTCCATGCGCTCGACCACCCCGAGCTTGACGTTGCTGATCGGGCACACATCCAGAACCGCCCCGATTTCGCGCAGATGACGCACCAGCTTGGGCGATTCCACGGCCCGGACCCCGTGCTCGATGCGCATCACCCCCAGTTCCTCCACCACCTGCCAGACAAATTCCGGCCCCGCGAACTCGCCCGCGTGCGCCTTGGTCTGCTTCCCCGCCTCGCGGGCCCGCCTCCACACATCCGCGGTCCAGGGCTCCAGGGGGGTGGTTTCGGTCCCGTGCAGGTCCAGCCCGTCCAGGCTCTCCCATGCAAGGCTTTCCTCGATGAAGGACCGGCTGCGCTCGGTGTATCCGTCGTGGTGGATCCCCATGAACACCCGGACCGGGAGTCCCGGCGGCGCGGCGGCCTTGATGGCCTCGGCCACGGCCCGGCCGTCCATCCCGAGAAACTCGATCATCCCGGAGGCGAAACTGGTCTCCACGTAGTGGACGTTCTCCTCCTCGCGCAGCCGGCGGAAAACCTTCACGGCCGCCTCGTGGTAGCGCTCAGGGGAGGTGAACCAGGCGAAGGCCATATCCAGCAGGGCCCGTTCAAAATCCGGGAAACTCCGGAATTTGTAGTGATCCTCCCATGACTCCGGGGGGCTCGGAAAACGCCCGGGATCGAGGGTGTTCAGGAGCTCCCAGGGAAGGGCCCCCTCGATATGGAGGTGGGTCTCCGTCTTGGGCAGGCGGCACAGAAAGGCCTTCAGGTCCGGATGGGGCTGGTACGGCATGAGATCAGGCCTTGAGAAGGTAATCGGGGTTGAGCTTGCGGAGGGATTTCGGCAGGAAGATCCCGTCCTTGCGGATCAACTTCCCGTCAAACCAGATTTCCCCGCCGCCGTACTCCTTGCGCTGGATGCAGACCATGTCCCAGTGGACCTGGGAGCGGTTGCCGTTGTCGGCCTCCCCCTCGTAGGCCTGGCCCGGAGTGAAGTGGAAGCTGCCGGCGATCTTCTCGTCGAACAGGGTGTCGCGCATCGGCTCCAGAATGTGCGGGTTGAAGCCGATTGCGAATTCGCCGATATAGCGGGCCCCCTGGTCGGAGTCCAAAATCGACTTCAACTTGCGGTTCTGGCCCGTGCAGGAGGCTTTCACGATGCGGCCCTTCTCGAACCCGAGCCGCACGTTGTCGAAGGAGACGCCCTGGTAGACGGAGGGGACATTGTAGCTGAGCACCCCCTCCACGCTGTCCCTGACCGGCGCGGTGAACACTTCCCCGTCCGGGATGTTGTGGATGCCGGCGCAAAGGATGGCTTTGAGCCCCTTGATGGAAAACCGCAGGTCCGTTCCGGGCCCCTTGATGCGGACCTCGTCCGTTTTGTCCATGAGCCGCTTGAGGGCCCGCTGCCCGGGCATCATCCGCGCGTGGTCCATGGTGCAGACCCGGAAATAAAAATCCTCGAACGACTCGGTGCTGCTGAGGGACTGCTGCGCCATGGCCGGTGTCGGCCAGCGCAGGACCACCCACTTGGTGTTACGGACCCGCTGGTCCTGGACGGGGCGCATGGCCTTCATGGCAAGCTGCATGCGGTTTGCGGGCACATCCGAATTCTCGAAAACATTGTTCGATCCCCGCAGGGCGATATAGGCGTCCATGCCTTTCATCCGCTGCAATTCATGCTTCGCCTGGAAGGAGACCTGTTCCGCGGTGGCCCCCATGAGGAGCTCCCGCGAAACCCGTGCGTGATGCAGCTGCACATGGGGAATGCCCTTCCGGGCGCGGACCGCCCGCAGCAGGGCGACGATCATCTCATCGGGAACATCAAAGGCGTCGATGAGAACCCGTTCCCCCTTCTTGAGGGAAACAGAGTAGTTGAGGAGGTTTCTGGCAAGGTCGTGGTAACGTGAGTCCATGGTACGGGAGTGTGCCCCGCGCATCCCTTTTTGGCAAGTCCGGGCCCCTTTTCCGGATGGGGAAAACAAAAAGACCCGCGGTACCCCACCACGGGCCTTTCTGTTCTATCACGAACTCTCTCTACTCCTAACCAAACAATTCAACCCATCTCATTACAAAACTAAACCACTCAAAACGTGCTTTGAGGATAACAGGTTTCAGGGCCTTCGCCCATCGGGCAGTTACCTGAGACGGGGGAAAAGGATTCCCTAATGGCCGCGCCGGATGACCGATCCCTGGAAATGGATGCTGAAACGGTATACCCGCTTGCGGCGCGTGTGAATCCGGCCGCTCCGGAGGTCGACGCGGTCGGGGACCTCCTCCTGGCGGATGTCGACGGCGGCGTGGTATCCGCGTTCCGAGAAGACATCAATGAAGATCGCGAGGGCCCGCGTGTCTTCAAAGATCCCGTCCTCGGAGTTGATATAGGCCCGGCCGGCCACCGCGTGGCGCAGGATGATCGGCATGAACTTCTCCTCGATGAGGTCCACCACCCTGCGGAAGAGCTCGAGATCATGCAGGGAATACTTCTCAAGGCGCTCCACCAGTTGCTGGCGGGCATGGATCACGATGTCGGAGGCGACGGGAATGCGCGAGACGAGGTCGTTGGTCACCTGGTCCAACTCGAGCGAACTCTGGTACTTCAGCTCCTCGACAATGCTCTGCTGCACCTCCTCGATGGACTGCTGCGCGTTGATGAAGTGGTAGTGAAAAATCTCCCGCAGGGAGGCCAGCGACTCGTAGGTGATCTCCTTGAAGGTACGGTAGCGGTTGCGGGCCGCCTCCACGCTGAGGTCCGTCTTGCGCAATTCCCGGAGCCGCCCGGTCCCGGTCGACTCCACCTGCCGGTTGTGTTCCTGGACCATGCGTCCCCGCTGCAGCTGGCGGTTCACGGAGACCGGCTCGTCGACATAGAGGACGACAATATGGAAGATCGGCTTGTGGAAGCGGCCCTCATGCCGCGTGCCGAGATACTTCGAGCGGAGGGCGGACAGCTTCTGGTGGAAGAGTTTCAGGCATTCCACCTGCACCTTGGTCCGGGGATAGCCATCGACAACCACGCCGGTCGCCTTGGATGGCTTGAGGAGCTCCTTCAGCAGAAGGAAGGTCACTTCCCGGTCCCCCACCATCATGCCGGCATCCTTGAGGCGGCGCGCTTCCGGACTGTCGAGGAGGTCGGAGACGACGATGGGCGACGCGGTCAGCCCGCAGTATTCCATGATAAAGCGGGTCTGGGTTCCCTTGCCGGCACCCGGGGCCCCGTTGAGCCAGAATATCTCCCTCGGGAAAGTAAGGGACTCCTCGCCGATCTCCTCCACAAGGCTGCTCCAGACCGAGTTGAAAATCAGCTGGGCATCCTTGATCTCGAGGTCCATGGCCCGTTGGGGGCCCTTCCCGCTGGTCGCGGCCTGTGTGTTTTCCGGCATGTTCGCTGAGAGGGGTTTATTTCGGGAAACGCGGTGTCAGATGAACCGTCCCGCCCGGCTCAAGGCGCACATTCCCCTCTTCACAGGGGGTTTCATCATTGAGAAGGACGCAAACCTCGATCGGTTCCTTCAAGTCATCCGTCGTCCAGGCATATTCGCCGATGCCGATCAGCTCCATGGGGATGCCGTCATCCCAGGAAAGCCACGGCTCGTCCCCTCGGATGTACAGCTTGTTGCTGATTCCGACCATGGCATGCGCGATGAGGCGGGTCTTGCCGTCCCCCTCGGGCACGGTTTCGGCCTCTTCGCCTCCGAGTTGCATCTCCTCCTGGGCCGCATCCGTCTTCCTTTTCGCCTTCGGTCTCTTTACCGCCATGGGCGGCTCCGGCTTCTCCTCCCCTTCCACGACCGCTTCCTGCCGCTTTCCGGCAACCGCTTCCCGCACCTCTCCGGCGGTTGTCTGCTCCGCGAAGGGGGGCGGGGTGGAAGGCGCAGGCGCGGATTCCGGGGCAGGTAGTTTGATTTCCGCTACACGCTGCAGGAGGCCGTCGAGGGAATCCTGAACCGTTTCCAGGGTTTCAAAGACCAGGTCGAGGCGTTCCCCGAGGGAGACATCGGCCTCGTCGCCCTCCTCCCCCCGGGTCCGGGTCTGGATCTCCCCGAGGAGCTTTTCCAGTTTGCCGGGCACTTCCGTGAGATCCTTGCGCATCTGCTTCAATCCGGCCTCCATCCGGTCGACCGGTTTTTGCAGGGCCTCGGAGAAGGAGGATAATTCCAGGGTGGCAAACTTTTCCGAGAGCGACAGGAGGGGCTTGAAGCTCTCCTCGATGCGTTCCGGAACCTGGCGGGCGACGAGGACCCCCTTGGCGAGGGCCCCCTCGGCCTCGTCGAGGCGCCCGATGATCTCCTCCGCTCGCTTCAGGGCATCCCGGACACGCAGTTCGGCCTCCGCGGCCTCGGCCCGGAGCTCCGCCTCCCGCCAGCGCTCCTGGATCAGGTAGGCACAAAGCGGCAGGGCGTTTCCGGAAAGGATGCAAAGGGCCAGGGTGAGAAAAGTCAGCGGGGTCAGGGGGCCCGCGTGCGTGAAAGCCAGATGGAAGGCGAGGACGGTCAGCACCAGCGTTCCAAACCAACTGGAAGCGAAGAGGAACGGGAAAAGGGCTTTTGGATTCTTCATGCTCGGGACCCCTGTTTTTCAATGGGGAGGGTTCCGCGTCAACAAGAAAGCCCCGCCCCCGTCGTGCCCGCATTCCCAGGGGCGGCTCATCACTCCCCGGGCCAGACCCCAGTCGGGATGCTCGCTGCAGAAGGCCTCCACCACCGCACGGTTTTCCTCCTCCTCGATGCTGCAGGTGCTGTAGACCAGCCGCCCGCCGGGACGCACCCATGCGGAGGCAAGCTCAAGAAGCCGCGATTGACGATCAGCCAGGGTGCGGATCTCACACTCCCGCAGGCGAAGTTTGACGTCGGGGCGTTTCTGGATGACCCCGGTATTGCTGCAGGGCACGTCGATGAGGACCCCGTCCACCGCGGATTCGCCGGGATCCCCCGGATTTCCGGGAAGGTTCTCGACGGACGCGCCGATGACCTCGACGGGGATTCCCGGAATCCGGGAGGCGTTTTCACGCAGGCGCTCCAGCCGCTTTCCCTCCAGGTCCACGGCCAGAAGGCGTCCCCGGCTTCTCATTCTCCCGGCAATGAGGCGGGTCTTGCCTCCCGGGGCGGCGCACAGGTCGAGGATGGTTTCTCCGGGCCGCGGATCCAGCAATTCCACCGGGATCCGGGTAAAGGGATCCTGCACGTAGGTTGTCCCCTTCCGCAGGTCGGCAAGCGCCTCGGGAAAGCGCCCCTTTCGGAGGCGGTAAAAGCCCGGCCAGGCCGTCGGTTCAGCGTACGCGGGACAATCCGTCCCCTGCACGGTGAGGTGCGGAACATCCTGGTTCCACCGCAGCAGTTGCCGGGTCGCCTCCCGTCCAAACTGCTTTTCCCACCGCCTGACCAGCCAGCCGGGATGGCTCCACTCCAGCGGCGGATCCTTCCATTTTTCCCAATCGCGCAGAATATTCCGCAGGACCGCGTTGAGGAAACCGGCCTCGGCCGGACTGAGGCCCAGGCGCCGGGAGACCCCGACCGCATGGTGCACGACCCGCGGATGGGTCGAGGCTTCCCGCTGCAGGCACTCCCCGAGCGCCAGCCGGAGCAGCTGCCGCAGCTGCGGCCGGGGCGTCCGGCGGACGTGGGGCGACAGGATCCGTTCGATGACCAGCCACTGTCGGAAGCTTTCCATCACCAGCCACCGCAGCCGGTCCAGTTCGGCGTGTTCCAGTAGTTCGTCCAAATGAGCCCGGCCGCTCTCCCAGCGGCAGAGCAAGTCAACCGCCTCCCGCCAATGCTCCTCCCCACCGTTTTCCTGTCCGCTCATGACATTCCTTTCCGCTGTCCTCTTTGCCTGAACAAATTCGGAGTTGCAACGAAGTCTTTTTTCACAAACCCTTGCCTTTCCCCTCTTTCGGTAACCAGGAGAGATTGAATAGAAACAGTATATATGAACAAGGAAGCAATTGACTTGCTAATCCAGAAGACCCCGCGTCTCAAGCGCGCACGGGCGAAACTCGAGGCCATGCAGCCCGGCGCATGGTGCGTCCATCGCGCATGGGGCCTCGGCCAGATCAAGGATTATGATGAACGCGAAAACCGCCTCATCATCGACTTTCAGAACGGACGGGAAGGCCATGCCATGGATCCCGTGTTTTGCATCGAAAAGCTCGAGATCCTCGAGGAAAACGACATCCTCGTGCGGGCCCAGAATGACGAGGCCGCCATTGAGGAGTTGGTCAAGCAGCGACCGACCGACCTGATCGCGGACATCCTCGAGCGGGCCCCCGAGCAAAAGGCGACCGCCCTGGAAATCGAGACCACCCTCAGCCGCCTGATGGGCCCGGCCAAATTCAAGAAATGGTGGACCCAGACCAAGAAAGCCCTGGTCAAGGATCCCCGCATCGCCGTCCCGGCCAAGAAAACCGACCCGTTTGTCCTGCGCGAAGAACCGGTTCGCGCGGAGGACGAAGTGCTGGAGGAATTCTTTGAAACCAAGGCGCCAAAGAAAAAGATCGCCCTGGCCAGCAAGCTCATCGACCTCTCGGTCAAGCATGAGGACATCAAGCAGGAACTGCCGACCATCCTTGATGAATTGAAACACTCCCTTGCCGAGACCAGGCAGCTCAACCCCGGGGAACGCCTCCACGGGATCTGGATCCGCAACGACCTCGCGCGCTTTATCCATACCGATGTCGAGAGCCTGGAGCCCACCTCCGCCTCCATCATCCACGACAGCGTGGATCTCTGCGGCCTCTCCGACCAGCTTCCGGCTTCCCACTATGACCGGTTCCTCGACCTGATCGAACGCACCCTCCCCGAACAGTGGGAGCGGGTCACCTTCGACCTGCTGAAAAACAGTTCCGGGAAACTGACCGCCGAATGCATCAATTTTTTGATGGAGCACGGAAAGGAAAAGGAAATCAGCGCGACTTTCGAACGCTGGCTGGTTGAACAGAACCTGAAGGCACCGGTGCTTACCTGGATCCTCAAAAACCGGTCCTCCCGAAAGTATTCCAAGATGCTCTCCGGAATGATGACGCCCCGGTTGCTGAGCGCCATATTCTTCGCCATCGATTACGAGGCCCTTCAGAACACCAGCTCCCGCCGCATACCCCTGGCCGATCTCGTCAGTGAGGACCAGGACCTGATCGGCGACCTGCTGGCCGAGGCCACCTACGAGACCGCCCACGACCTCGCACAGACCCTCCTCCTGAACCAGGGATTCGAAGACCTCTCCAAGAAATCGCTCCTGGCCCGCTTCATCCGCCTCTTCCCGAGCATCCAGTCGATTGTGGGCGGCGAACCGGCCCCCGCGTCCGGCGATTCGACGGAGGAACTGGTGGTCTCCAGGGAAAGCCTGGAGCGCCGCAAGAAGGAGTACGAGTTGCTGGTCAACGAGAAGATTCCCCGCAACAAGGAGGAAATCGCCGAGGCCCGCGGCCACGGGGACCTGCGCGAAAACGCCGAATACAAGATGGCCCGCCAGGAGCAGGACCTGCTCCTGGCCCAGAAAAACGAACTGGAGATCGCCATCAACAAGGCCCGGGTCACCGACTTCAAGGATGCCTCCCTTTCCATGGTCAGTATCGGCAGCGTGGTCGACCTCGAATCGGCCTCCAACAAGGAAAGGGTCACCTACAACATCCTGGGGGCATGGGACGGGGATCCCGACCGGAATATCCTCTCCTACCAGACCCCGCTGGGCCGCGCCCTCCTCGGCAGGGGGAAGGGAGACCGCGTGAGCGTGGAAATTGACGGCCACGAGGAAACCTGGACCGTCAAGGATATCAAACGCTGGGTTGACCTGCATTAATGGCGGATGCCATCGAGCTTATCAAACTCCTGAGCGACGCGACCCGCTTGCGTCTCCTGGCCCTGCTGCAGACCGAGCCCCTGAGCGTGGTCGAGTTGCAGGAAATCATGGACATGGGCCAGTCCCGCATTTCCTCGCATCTGGCCCTGCTGCGGCAGGCAGGCCTGGTCGAGGACCGGAGGGAGGGAAAGAAGAGCTTTTATTCACCGCTCGCACCGACGGAACCGGGCCTCCGTGGCATTTACGAGGCCGCCCTGGCCGCCTCGGCGAAAATGCCGGAATTCATCGAGGATGCCGAAAATCTCGACCGTGTCCTCACCAAGCGGCGCGCGGAATCGGAGGCCTACTTCAACATGGTGGCCAGCCGGCTGGGGAAGCAGTACTGCCCGGGACGCTCCTGGGAGGCCATCGGCCACTTCCTCCTGCTGCTGACCCCCGGGATCGACATCGTCGACCTCGGAGCCGGTGAAGGGGTCCTTTCGCAGTTGCTGGCCCGCCGGGCCAAATCCGTCATCTGCGTGGACAACTCCAAGTCGATGGTCAAGGTCGGCTCCGACCTGGCCCGGGAACACGGATTCGAAAACCTTTCCTACCTGCTCGGGGACATCGAAGAGGTTCCCCTTCCGGATGCCTCGGCCGACCTCGCCCTTCTCAGCCAGGCCCTGCACCATGCCGGCAAGCCGGAAAAGGCCCTCGCGGAAGCCTGGCGCATCCTTCGCCCCGGCGGGCGCCTCGCCGTCCTCGACCTGAAGGAGCACACCTTCGAAAAAGCCCGGGAACTCTACGCCGACCGCTGGCTGGGCTTCTCCCCCAACCGCCTCCATCACTGGATCAAGGCCTGCGGGTTCACCGATGTCTCCATTGAGACCGTCTCCAGGGAATCCCGGGAACCGTTTTTCGAAACCCTTCTGGCCACCGGATTAAAGCCGGCCTAGAGGCTGTTCAGCGCGGAAAGGGTGTCACCCATGACCTCCTCGTAGAAGGATTGCAGCTGTTCCTGGATGGCTTCCGGATCCTCGCAGCGAAGGACCCGGATCGCGAGGTGCTTCGCATCATGGAGCCGGATCCGCCGGATCAGGTACTTGATATGGGGCAGCGACCCCATGGCCACGGACAAGTCACTGGCCCCGAGCCCGATCAGGAGCGGGGCATACAGGGGATCGCCCGCGAGTTCGCCGCAGACACTCACCGGCCGGTTCATCATTTTTCCCTGCTGGAAAATATGATGGAGGGTCCGCATAACCGAGGGCTGGTTGGCCTCGTACAGGTAGGCGATCCGGTCGTTGATGCGGTCCACCGCAAGCAGGTACTGCATGAGGTCGTTGGTGCCGATGCTGAAATAATCACAATGGGCCGAGAGCAGGTCGGTGATGACCGCCGCGCTCGGAACCTCGATCATGGCCCCCTTCTCGATCGTCTCGTCGAACGGCACGCCGGCGTCCCGCAACTCCTCCTTGGCCTGCTCAAGCAAATCGTTGGAACGCTTGAGTTCATTCAGGCTGCAGATCATGGGATAAAGGATCTTGGCCTTGCCGTAATGGCTGGCCCGGAGGATCGCCCGCAACTGGTCCTTGAACACGTCCGCATGCTCCAGGCAAAAGCGGATACCCCGGAACCCCATGAAGGGATTTGCCTCCTCGTAACCGGTCAGGCTCTTGTGGGGATTCTTGTCCCCCCCAAGATCCAGGGTCCGGATGGTCACGGGATACGAACCCATCCCCTCGATCAGCTTCCGGTAGACTTCAAATTGCTCGTCCTCGGTCGGGAAAATCTCGCTGGAGAGGAAGAGATTTTCCGTCCGAAACAGCCCGACCCCGGCGGCCCCGCTGTTCTTCATCTTCTCCGGCCCCTCGATTCCCTCCACGTTCAGGAGCAGCGGATACTCGAATTTGTCGAGGGTGACGCAGGGAAGCTGCACCTCCGATTCGAACAGCTCCTGGATATGGCGCTGTTCGGTGGCCAGGCGGCCGTACTTTTCCAGGGTCTCCTGGGTGGGGTTCAGGTAGACGTGGCCCTTGTAGCCGTCAACGAGGATCTCGGCGCCGAAATCAGCCACCTCGAGCAGGTCATGGACCCCGACCACGCAGGGAATGTTCAGGGACCGGGCCATGATGGCGCTATGGCTGGTCCGGCTTCCCATCTCGGTGACAATTCCCACCACTTCGGCCACGTTGAGAAGGGCGGTTTCCGATGGGCTGAGGTCTTTTGAAATGAGGACATGCTCGCCGATTCCCAGGGTTCCGTGCGTCCGGTGATCACGGCCCAGGAGATTGCAGATCAGGCGCTTCGTGACATCGCGGATGTCACTCACCCGCTCCTTGATGTAGGCATCGTCGATTTGAGCAAAGGCCTCGATGTAGCGGTTGGAAACTTCCTGGAAACAATACTCGATATTGAATCCGGTCTCGTTGACCTCCTGGATGGTATCCTCGATCAAGGCGCGGTCCTCGAGCACGAGCTGGTGGGCATCGAAAATCGAGGCTTCCTCCTCGCCGACCTTTTCCTCCACCTCTGCCCGGATGGCCGAGATCTGGCGCCTGGTCTCCATCAGGCCCTGTTCAAAGCGGGCGATCTCCTCCTCCCGCCGCTCGGCCGGAACGGAATAACGCGGGACTTCCACCTCTCCCTGGTGGAAGCTGAACAACGGTCCATGGACCACTCCGGGGGCTGCCGGAATGCCCGTGAAAAACTGTTCCTCTTTCCGCTTTTTTACCATTCTTCAAGTGAAAGTACCAAGGATAACGCAACCGAGATGATGGCAAGCCCTTAGTTCAGGCTGGTTGTCTCCAACCAGAAGTCCCGGCCCCAGGCGTTGACCAATTCGTCCCTGATAATGGAAATAACACTCCCGCCCTCCGGAGGGAAGACAAAACAGGCGCTTCCACTTCCGCTGAGGCGTGCATCGAGGCCATGAAGGGTGCGAAGCCGGTCCAGGACCACCGCCAGGCTGGGCATCCACTCACCGAGGAGGCGCTGGAAGTCATTGCACGGGGAAGGGACGGCCTGTTCACCGGCGCGCCACTCCCCGACAAGGCGGTCCGGCATGCCCTCATCCGAATAAAGGCCGGCGAGGGCCAACCGGCGATAAGCCTCCCCGGTCGGGATCGGAAACCAGGGCTTGAAGAGGACCACCGGAAGGCGGGAAAGCCGGGCCGCCAGCTCCGCAGGAAGCGGCTCCACCAACTCGCCCCTCCCGGACATGATGACCGGGCCGTTTTCAAGAAAAAGGGAACAATCGCTGCCGATCCGGGCCGCGAGGGCGGCCCAGTCCACCCCATAGGCCTGGTCCCCGAAAAGGTCGCGGAGGGCCTTCAGGGTGGAGGCGCCGTCGCTGCTGCCTCCTCCCAGGCCGGCCCCGGAAGGAATACGTTTCCACAGGCGGGCGGTGAAGGCGCCCTCGTCAAATCCCGCGGCCTCCCGGAAGAAACGCAAGGCCAGCGCGACGGTGTTGTCCTTTCCGGGAAGGGTTCCCTCCTCCGCCACAACGGCGTCCTGTCCGGGCTTTACGTCATGCCGCCATTCCAGGCGAAGGCGGTCCCCGAAGGATGTCTGCGCGACGACGCTGTGCAGATCGTGGAATCCATCCCCCCGCTTCCCGAGTATGCAGAGGGTCAGGTTTACTTTGGCCGGGCAGGCATGCTCTACACAACGGTCTTCGAGAGGCATCGCATTCCAGATTTGCTTTTGCGGATCGACAAGTCAAAGCTAATGGAATGAAGCATGTGGCGATCCTCCTCGCAGGCGGTTCGGGCACCCGGATGGAGGGCCTGGTCGAGGACAAGGTCCTGGTTGAAATCGGGGATGCCAGCGTGTTCGCCCATAATCTCCGGGCTTTCACCGCCGCCGGGACAGCGGACGGATTTGTCGTTGTCTGCCGCGACAACCGGCAGCGCAAGCAACTGGCTGGCATCGTCAAATCGGAACGGATCCAGGCCCCGGTCCTGTTCACGGTCGGCGGCAAGGAGCGCCAGGACTCCGTCCGCAACGGGCTGGAAATGGTGCCCAGCGAGACCCGCTGGGTGACGATTCACGACTGCGCCCGGCCCGCCGTTTCCGTGCAATCCCTGCGTGCTGTGAACAAAACCCTGCTGGAGCTGAATTGCGCGGTCTCCCTGGCCCACCGGGTGACGGACACGGTCCGATCCTTTGAACCGCCGCCTCTTGGAAAGCCGGCACGGGGGAAACTGCTGGACCGGTCCAAACTCTGGGCCATGGAAACCCCTCAGGCCTTTCCACGGGAACTGATCGACCGCGCCCATGCGAGCCTCCGGCACCCGGTGACGGACGACCTGGCCGCGGTGGAGGCCCTCGGCGAACCGGTCGCCCTCGTTGAATCCCTTGCCCCGAACCCAAAACTGACCCGTCCCGCGGACCTCACCCTCCTCGAAACCATCCTTGCCAGACAAAGCATGACAGCAGCAAATCCCCCTGCCATCCGGGTCGGACTCGGATACGACATTCACCGCCTGCAGGCGGGCCGGCCCCTGGTCCTGGGCGGGGTACGCCTGCCGTCGGACGTCGGGTTGGCCGGCCATTCCGATGCCGACGTGCTCAGCCACGCCATCGCCGACGCCATCCTTGGGGCCTGCGGCCTGCCAGACATCGGCCATTTTTTCCCAAACACGGATCCGGCGGTTGCCGGGATATCCTCCCTGCGCATCCTCGTGCGCGCCCGCGAGGAGGCGGCAAAACTGCAATTCCACCTGGTGAATATCGACGCCACCCTGATCGCCGAACGCCCGAGGATCGCACCCCATATCGGGCGGATGAAGGAAACGCTTGCTGAGAGCCTGCAAATCCCGCAGCAGAACATCGGGATCAAGGCCACCACCCAGGAAGGGATCGGCGCCCTCGGCAAGGCGGCCGGCATCGCGGCCCATGCGGTGGCAACCCTGGCGGGCCGGCCCTGACCGGATTCAGGTGTGGATCTCCTCTTCCCTGAAGAAGCGCTTGATTTCCGCCTCGGCGGTCTCCGGTCCGTCGGAAGCGTGCACGATGTTGAGCATCATGTCGGTGCCCCAGTCGCCGCGGATGGTCCCGGCAGGGGCCGCCAGCGAGTTGGTCGGGCCGACGAGGTTGCGAATCCGCTCGATCACGGCCTTCCCCTCGAGGATCAGAACGAGGACCGGACGCGAGGACATGAAGGCCTCGATCTCCGGAAAAAAAGGCTTGTCCGCGATATGGGCGTAGTGCTCCTTCAGCAAAGCGCTGTCAAGCTGCATCATCCTGGCGGCAATGATCGAGTAACCGGCTTCTTCAAAACGGGCCATCGTGAGGCCCACTTTCCTCTTTTCAAAGGCGTCCGGCTTGAGAATAATCAGCGTTTTTTCCATGGGATTGTGCGAAAAGTGACCCTATCAGTAGGAGCGGTCCTGCCTCTGGCAAGGATAAAGGGCTCTCCAGTACCGGGCATATGGACAAGGATCAACAAACAGTAACGGCGGAACTGCTTTCCCTGCTCGGGAAGGAGCAGGTGGTCACCTCGAAGGAGGCCCTGTACCGGGCTTCAATGGATAATCTTCGCTACAGCCGGCTTCCGGGGGCCGTGATCTGGCCCTCCGACGAGGAGGCGGTGGCGACCGTCCTTGGACTGGCCAACCGGGAACGGATTCCCGTAACGGTCCGGGGCGCGGGATCCGCCACCACCGGGTCCGCCACGCCCTTGAGCGGCGGCTGGGTCCTCGACCTCTCCGGATGGAAAAATCTCCACATTGATCCGGTTTCGCGCATGGCCTTCGTCCAGCCGGGGGTCACCCTCGCCGAACTCGATGCCGCCGCCGCCTTGCACGGCCTCATGTATCCGCCGGATCCCGGCTCCATGAAACATGCCACCATCGGCGGTTCGATTGCCACCAATTCCGGCGGCATGCGCGGGGCCAAGTACGGCGTCACCCGCGATTATGTCCTCTCCCTTGAGGGCTTTCTTCCCACGGGCGAATTCGTCCGCTGGGGCGGCCGGGTACGCAAATTCTCCGCCGGTTACAACCTGCGCGACCTCTGGATCGGATCCGAGGGCACCCTGGGAATCGTCACCGGGGCCGTCATGAAACTGATTCCGCGTCCGCCTGTCCGCGCGACCTGCCTCGCGGTTTTCCCGGCTGCCCGCGCCGCCCTCGAATGTGTCCACGCCCTGCTGCGCAACGGCCTGACCCCTTCCGCGGTCGAGTTTCTCGATGCCCAGACGGTGGACTGCACCCTCGCCTTCTGGAAACGGAAGTCCCCGCACCTGCTGGCGGAGCTCCCCGATTGCCTGGGCTGCCGGATCGACACCGTGGAGCGCCCCTCGGTGCTGCTCATCGAGGTGGATGGATCACGGGAGGAAGCCGATACCCAACTGCAGGCCGTTCTCGAACAGGTCCGCGCACGGGCCGAAGGGTTTCAGGCGGCCATGGATCCGGAAACCGTGGAAGTGCTCTGGAAGGTCCGCCGATCCTGCTCGCAGGCCATGTTTGAACTCGGGCCGCGCAAGCTCAATGAGGATGTCGCGGTGCCCTTCGACCAGCAACTGAACCTAATGGAATTCGTGGAGCGGATGCATGCCGACACGGGCTTGCCGACCCCCACCTTCGGCCATGCCGCCGACGGGAATTTCCATGTCCATGTCATGTACGACGACACCGACCCCGTCTCTTCCGAAAAGGCCGGCAAGGCCATCCGCGCCCTCATGGAGAAGGTCGTCCAGCTCGAGGGCGTCATCTCCGGGGAGCATGGAATCGGTCTCGCCAAATCATCCTTCATCGAGCTCCAGCATTCCCCGGCCGAAATCGGCGCAATGCGGGCCATCAAACACGCCCTGGATCCGAACGACATCCTCAATCCGGACAAGCTCTGGATCCCGATGGAACCCTGGCAATTCCCACGGGAAAACGTCCGGATGCCCTGGGATCATTAGAAGGCTTTACATTTCGTTCAAGCCTTTTATCCTCTTCTTCATGCGCACCGTTGTGGTTGAAGACCAGGTGCTTTTCCAGGAATTCCTGGTGGAGCTGGTGGGGGAAAAACTCGGGCACGAGGTTCTGGGATGTGCCGGGAGCGGACCGGAAGCCCTGGAATTGATCCGCGAAACAAGGCCCAACCTGGTGATCCTGGACATCCTGATCCCCGAAATGTCGGGGATCCTTGTGGCCCGGACCGTTATCGAGGAGCTGCCCTCGACGCGCATCCTTGCCATTACTTCCGAGACCGACATCAAGACGGTCTACCAGATCCACCAGTTGCGGGTACCGGGTTTCGTGGACAAGAACGAAGCGGGCGTCAAAGTCCTCACGGAGGCCATCCAGGCGATGGAGCAGGGCCGCCGGTATGTCTCGGAAAGCCTGCGGATGACCGTGCAACGGTTGCGGGCCGATCCCAAGTCATTCCAGAAAATCCTTACCCGGAGGGAGCAGCAGGTCCTGATGCATATCGGCGCCGGACTTTCCGATTTGGAAATTGGGAAGATCCTCGGCCTGAGCGACAAGTCGGTCCAATCCCACCGGCGCAACCTCTTCCGCAAGCTGGATGTCCACAGCACGCCCGAATTGATCCGTTTTGCCCAGGAGGCGGGTTTCTGGAAGCCGGAGTTCCGGAAGATGGGGCTGACCGACAGCTACCATCTGGACGAGTAAGGCGGGCTAGAACCCCTTGATGCGGAAAAGGGAAGTCACGCTCTGGTGGTTGTTGATGCGGAGCATGGCCTCGCCCATGAGCGGCGCGATGGAAAGCACGGTGATCGGCAAACCGCGGCAATCGACCGGGGTCGAGTTGGTTGTGATCAACTCGTCGAGGAAACCTTCCCGCATGCGCTCATAGCCACGTTCGTTGAGGACGGCATGGCTGACCGCGGCCCGGACCTTGCTGGCGCCCCGCTCCTTGAGCAGTTTGGCCGCCGCTTGGAGGGTTCCCGCGGACTCGGTGAGGTCATCGACAATAAGGACGGATTTGCCCTCCACCTCGCCAACCACGCTGATGGCCTCGACCTGCGTCGCGTCCTTGCGCTTTTTGGCCACGAATCCGAAATCGGTCCCGAGCATGTCGGCATAGGCGGAGGCCATTTTCATTCCACCGACATCGGGGGAAATGACGATCAGGTCTTCGTCCTTGAATTTCTTCAAATAGTCGAAGAACACGGTGGAGGCGTAAAGGTGATCGACCGGGACATCGAAGAATCCCTGGATTTGCGGGGCGTGCAGGTCCATCGTGAGAATGCGGTTGGCCCCGGCCGTGACCAGCAGGTTGGCCACGAGCTTCGCGGTGATCGGGACCCGCGGCTGGTCCTTGCGGTCCTGCCGGGCATACCCGTAAAAGGGAACGACCGCCGTGATGCGGTTGGCGGAGGCCCGCCGCGCCGCGTCAATCATGATGAGCAACTCCATCAGGTTGTCGTTGGCCGGCGGACAGGTCGGCTGAATGATGAAAACATCCTTGCCCCGGATGTTCTCGTCAATTTTCACGAAGACCTCCTTGTCGGGAAACCGCTTCAGGGTGACATGCGTGGGTTCCGTGCCGATGAATTCACAAACCGCCTTGGCCAGGGAAACGTTCGCGCTTCCCATGAGGATTTTCATTTCACCAATCTGCATAGGCTCTATCGGATCCTTGTTCATTCAATGGGCGGGTCTGCGCGTGTGGCAAACAAATAGCGGCATAATCTAGCCCTCCCCCCTGCCAAGGGCCTTCAGGCGGCGCGATAGCTCCGGAATCTTCTGCAGGTGAGCCATCTGGCGGAGGTATTCACGGTGCTCCCGGGCGGGGGTCCCGCCAACGACCGTTCCGGGCGGGACATCCTTGGTGATGCCGGTCTGGCCGGTGGCGGTTACGCCGTCGCCAATCTTCAGGTGGCCGGCCACCCCGACCTGACCGGCCAGAATGACAAAATCCCCGATCTCGGCACTGCCGGAGATGCCCACCCCGCTGCACAGGATGCAATGTTTGCCGATGATCACATTATGACCGACCTGGACCAGGTTGTCGATCTTGGTGCCGTCCCCGATGCGGGTCTGGGCAAAGCGGGCGCGGTCGACGCACGAATTCGCCCCGATTTCCACATCGTCACCGACCACCACGGTGCCCACTTGCGCGAGCCGGCGATGCCCGGAGGCATCCGAGTGGAAGCCAAACCCGTCCGCGCCGATGACCGCGCCGGGGAAGAGGCGCCCGTTGTTGCCGATCCGGCAACCCCACCCGATGAATACCCCGTGATGCAGTACTGAACCCTCGCCGATGCACGCCCCCGCCTGAACGTGCACGCAGGACTCCAGGACGACCCGGGGACCAATGGTGACGCCCTTGCCCACGATGCATCCCGGTCCGATGACCGCGGTGGCGTCCACCGCCGCCGTGGGATCGACCCGGGCGCTCTCGTCGATGCCGGCCTGCGGCCGGGGAATGACCTGCCGCTCGATTTCCTCGCAAATCCCGGCCAGGGCGAGGGAGGGGTTTTCCACCCGGATCCAGAGTTGCCCATCCACCGGCGCACCCTCCTGGTCAAGGGGCACCAGGATCACACTGGCCGCGCTGTCCGGCAGGTACTTCGCGTATTTCCCGCTCCCGAGAAAACTCAACTCTCCGGCCCCGGCGGTGCGCAGGTCGGAGATGCCGCTCAGCTCCCCGCAAAAATCCCCTTCCATTCTGTCCGCGCCCAACAGGGCGACCACCTCGTCGACGCTCAGACGCCAGTTCATGGA
>JBNGDP010000023.1:0-36864 GCA_049975345.1 Oceanipulchritudo sp.
GGCGCGGACCAAGGATCAGCACCGCCGCAAGGGCTGCAAAACCGCCGAATGCGTGCACCAGGGAGGAACCCGCGAAATCATAGAAGCCGTTCTCGGCCAGCCATCCGCCGCCCCACTGCCAACTGCCGGTGATGGGATAGATGAACAGCACCAGAAGGGTGCCGCCCAGCATGAAACTGCCCAGCTTGATGCGCTCGGCAACCGCACCGGAAACGATGGTTGCCGCCGTCGCCGCAAACATGGCCTGGAAGATGAAATCGGTCCAGTAGGTGTAGTCGGCGTATTCCGCGGTCATGTTGGCGACCACGTCCGCGCCCGAAAAACTGTTCGGAATCGGTGATCCAAAGGCGAAGAACCCGTTGAAATCCCCCGGATACATGGCGTTGAACCCGTACACGGCATAGGCCAGGGTGCCCATGCAGATGATGAACACGTTCTTGAACAGGATGTTCACCGTGTTCTTGGATTGCGTAAGGCCCGACTCGAGAGTCGCAAAGCCGAGGTGCATGATAAACACCAGACCGGCCGCGATCAGGAGCCAGAGATTACTGACCGTGAAGAATCCGGACCCCGCCGTCTCCATGAAGGCCTCATAGGTGACTTCCTGACCGAATGCGGAGCCCGATGCGAACAGCCACATCAAGGCAGGCACCATCGCCCCTTTCGCTAGTTTTCGTTTACTGATCATTTCCATTGCTTTGTTTTCTGTTGTTTGGAGATAGATTTTTGCGTTCCTTGCGGAACCTCCACCAAACGAGCAGACAACATGCCAAAACCCTGGACTGGGCATAAAAAAAAACGGATTCAGGGATCAGGGGCCGCTTTCGGGTGAGGGGCGGAACCCCACCTACTCCTCGAGATCGTTGAGCTCGATATGGAGGGCCCGCAACTGAAGCGGGGTGGCAGCGCTTGGGGAATCGTTCATCAAGTCCTGGCCCCGCTGGGTTTTGGGGAAGGCGATGACATCCCGGATAAAGGGGCGATCGGCGAGGGTGCTGACGATGCGGTCAAAACCGAGGGCAATGCCCCCGTGGGGGGGCGCGCCGTAACGGAATGCCTCCAGCATGTATCCGAAGCGCTCGGAGACCACTTGCGGAGGGATCTTGAGGATGTCCTCGAAGACCTTTTTCTGCAGGTCCGGCCGGTGGATACGAATGGAACCGCCGGCGATTTCCATGCCATTGAGGACGCAGTCGTAATGCTGTCCACGGACGGCCTTGGGATCGGTGTCGAGGAGTTGGACATCCTCGGGCACGGGGGAGGTGAAGGGATGATGGGCGGCGACGTAGCGCCCCTCCTCCTCGTCAAAGAGCATGAGGGGAAAATCAATCACCCAGAGGAAATTGAACTGGTCCTCGGGAATATCCATGCGACCACGGCGTTGCAGCAACCTTGCGCAATCCAGCCGGATGCGGCCAAGGATGTGGCAGGCGCGCTCCCAATCCGCAGCGGCGAAAAAGACGAGGTCGCCATTGCGTGCATCGAGGCGCTCCGTGAGTTCCCTCCGCTCCTCTTCACTGAAGAACTTGAGAATGGGGGACTTCCATTCCCCCTCCTCGGTGATGCGGATAAAGGCGAGGCCCTTGGCGCCCATGGCCTTGGCGGAATTCTCAAGGTCGCGCATCTCGCCCTGGGTGGCGTCGGCGAGCCCCTTGGCATTGAAGGCCTTGACGACACCGCCGCCGTCGACGGCACCCTTGAACACCTTGAACTGGCTGTTGCGGAAACAATCGGAGAAATCCTCGATTTTCAGTTCAAAGCGGGTGTCCGGCTTGTCCACCCCGTACTGGTCCATGGCATCCTTGTAGGACATCCGGGGAAATGGCGTGGAAATGTCGATCCCGCGGCATTCCTTCCATATCCGCTTGAGGAGGCCTTCGACAAGGGCGTACATGTCCTCGCGGTCGATGAACGACATCTCCAGGTCGATCTGGGTGAACTCGGGCTGCCGGTCGGCCCGCAGGTCCTCGTCGCGGAAACAGCGGGCCAGTTGGTAATAGCGTTCGACGCCGGCGACCATGAGCATCTGCTTGTACTGCTGGGGGCTCTGGGCAAGGGCGTAAAACTTGCCCGGATGAAGGCGGCTGGGCACAAGGAATTCCCGGGCCCCTTCCGGGGTGCTCTTGAAAAGAACGGGGGTCTCGATTTCCAGGAAATCCTCCCCGTCCAGAAAATCGCGGGTCGCCTTGGCGGCCTTGCTGCGGATCAGCAGGTTGCGGTACATGGAGGGACGGCGCAGATCCAGGTAACGGTATTTCAACCTCAGGTCCTCCCCCACTTTCTCGGCCCGCTCATCCTCCAGGGGGAAGGGAGGGGTTTCGGACACATTATGGATCGTCAGGCTTTCCGCGGCGACTTCGATCTCCCCGGTGGGAAGTTTGGGATTCACCTCGCTCTCCCCGCGGGCCACCACCTTGCCGGTCACCTCGATGACCGACTCGTGGCGCAGGTGGTGCAGGTCCGCCTTGACCGCGGCGTGCTGCGGATCGAAGACGACCTGGGTCAGGCCTGTCCTGTCCCGCAAGTCGACAAACTGGATTCCCCCGTGGTCGCGCAGGGTGTCCACCCATCCGACCAGGGTCACCCTTGTGCCGACATCCCCTTTGCGCAAGGCATTACAAATATGTGTCCGTTTCATTCCTCTCCGCTGTGCAAATGAAACGCCCGAACATGAGTAAATTGCCAAGGGGGGCAAGAATTTATGCGGGACCGGCCGAGAAATTTGGGAACCGTCCCGCGACAAAAAGGCCGCCTTGATCCGTTTGCAGTTGTCGCGGGAGCGGGAATTCGCGTAGGATCGCCCCATGAAAACGATGATCGCGTCTCTTTGCCTGGCCCTGCTGGTTGCCGGATGCGGCACCATGGAACCGACCGACGGGATGACGAGGAGCCAATCGCCCACGCAGGCGCTGGTACGCGGGGAAATCACCGCGGATCAATACCTTGACGCCGTCACTGCCGCGAACCAGGAGGCCCGGGCCAACGAGCAGTTTGAAGTGAACAAGGAACCGACCCGGGCGTATAACACCAGGACCGGGCGGATTGAATACGTCCCCGAGGGAACCGTCCAGAAATGGAATGAGGAGACCCAGCGGTGGGAATTCACACCGGTGGAACGCTGAGGGGCGGCCATGGGCAGGCTCCTTCTTACGGAACTGGCCCATGAGGGATGGCTTCCCTTCCTGCAGGCGGGGTGCACTGTCGTGGACGCCACCGCGGGGAACGGACTGGACACCGAGTTCCTCGCCCGGGCCGTGTCGCCGGGCGGGAAGGTCTATGCCATCGACATCCAGCAATCCGCCCTGGATGCGACCGCGGCGCGGCTGGGAGCAAAGGGACTTCAGGAGTGCGTCCGCCTGATCCGGGGCGACCATTCCAGGCTGGGGCGGCTGCTGCCCTCCGCGACAGCGGGCCGGATCCGGCTGGTTTGCTTCAACCTCGGCTATCGGCCGGGCGGGGACCACGCGATCACCACCCGCCGGGAAAGCACCCTGCCCGCCCTGCGTGAATCCCTGGATCTTCTGGAGGCGGGAGGGGTTCTCTCGGTGATGGTGTACCGGGGGCATCCCGGCGGAATGGACGAAGCCGGGGCCGTTGAGGATTTCATGAGCGCCCTGCCCGCAGGTTGGAGCCGCCTGCAACGGCAATCCACAGGAAGCGCCGGAAATCCGGGACCTGTCTGGTGGCTAATCTCCCGCTCCGGATGCTAGCCTGCCTTATTCATGAATAAGGCAGGCTAGCCGCGCTGGAATATCCAGCGGAACAGTTCCCTCCATGTCGGGGCCTTCCCCTGGGCAAGGATCCCGATGCGGAAGATCCGGCTCGAGGCCCACACGGTGGCTGCGGCGAAGGCCAGGTTCAAAACCAGCGAAAGGAAGAGCTGCCACTCCGGGGGCCCCGGCGGAACCGCGATCCGGACCATCATGGTCATCACGGAAAGGGGGGGGATCAGGCTCAGAGTGGTGGCAAAGGAACCGTCCGGGGCCTCAATGATGACAATCGACAGCATCATCGGGATGATCAGGATGAGGACAATGGTGCCCGCGAAATTCTGCGAGTCCTTCAAGTCCTGGCAGGCGGAGCTGACTCCGGCAAACAGCGATCCGAAAGCGAGCATCCCCACCAGCAGGAATATGAAAAACCAGACAAAGGTCCCGGAAGGAACCCACTGGGCCTTTTCAAAATACCGCAGCGTCAGGGAAAGCCCCATGATGTAAACGGCGCTGAAGGTAAGCCCGACCCCCACCCCGGCGAAGAGCTTGCCCCACATCAACTGGACAGGGGTGATGCTCGACAACAGGACCTCGGCGATGCGCTGCATTTTCTCCTCGATGACCGAATTGAGGAGGATGGGCGTGGTCATCTGGATGGAAATGAAGAGCAACATCAGCAGGCCGAAGGGGATCAGGAAAGCCGCCAGCTGGTTTTCCTCTTTCGGCTCAACCAGTTTTCCCGTGGCATCCACCTCGGCGAGACGGAACCGCTCCAGCTGGTTGTGGCTTGTCAAAAGATTGATCGCCTTCTGGTCATAACCGGCCACGGCGAAGCGCTTTTCCTCGACAATGAGGCGGACGTTCCTGGAGAGCCAGTCCGGCAACCGGGTGAAGGTCGGGCTGTCCGAGTAGTAATGCAGGAAATCATTGGCGCCTCCCTCGGGATCCAGGTAATCCCGCCCGATGATCGCGAAGGCGAATATTTCCCCGGAGCGCACCCGGTCACTCAATTGCACCACCAGCTCTTTCGAGTCGGCTTGGGAGGCATCCGGGTGGCCCTCGATGATGAAGCGGGGCCCGATCTGCTTGCCGTCGCGCAGCACGGCGTCGCTGTGGTTGCGTTTCTCATTGGCCAGCAGCAGCGGCGCGGTCAATTCGCCGGTCTGGTCTACGAGAACCAGCACGCGGTCGCGCAGGTCGGTCTTGTCCCCGAACATCGCGCTGGCCACGAACACTCCGCCATAAATGATGAAAGGAAAGAGCAGGCTGAGGAGAAAGGATTTCGTCAGGACCACCCGCTGGTATTCGCTGGCGGCAACGGCAATAACCTTACGCATCGGTCGACTCCTCCTGTAAATCGCGGGGATCCGGCTGGGCGATCCGCACGAAAATGTCGTGCAGGGAGGGATGCACCACTTCGAAATGGTCCAATTCCCCGATCCGGAGCGCCTCCCGCAAAATCCCGGAGGCCTGCCCGCCATACCGCATTTCCCAGAACCGGCCAAGGTGGCGAAGATGGCTGGTGTTGCTCAACTGACCCTCCGTCAGGATCGTGCCATCCCGGAAACGAAGCCGCAGCGTGTCCTGCCCATAGGTCGCCTGGATCGAATCAAGCGAACCGTCCAGGACTTTTTGCCCCTTGTAAATCATGCAGATATGATCACACAACTCCTCGGCCGTGTGCATGTCGTGGGTGGAGAAGAGGACCGTCGTCCCGGACTTCCGCAGCTCGAGAAGGGCCTCCCTCAGCACTTCCAGATTCACCGGATCCAGCCCGGAGAACGGCTCGTCGAGGATCAGCAGGCGCGGCCTGGCCATCACGGTGGTGATGAACTGGATTTTCTGGCTCATCCCCTTGGACAGGGTTTCCACCTTCTTGTCCTTCCAGTCCGCAAGGTCCAGCTTCTCCAGCCACTCCAGGGCGGCCTGCCGGGCGGTTCTTCCGCTCAGGCCCTTTAATCTACCGAAATAGGAGAGCTGGCGCAAAACCGTCATCTTCCGGTACAAGCCCCGTTCCTCCGGCAGGTAGCCGATGGCATCGTTCGCCGCCACGTGATGCGGTTGACCAAATACCCGCACCGAACCGGAGTCCGGCTCGATGATCCGCAGGATCATGCGGATGGTCGTGGTCTTGCCGGATCCATTCGGCCCGATGAACCCGAAGAGGCTTCCCTCCGGCACGGAAAGGTCGAAGTGGTCCACGGCCAAATGGTCACGGAACCGCTTCGTCACCTGCTCAAGTTCTATCATGCCCTAATATTTCACCGAACAGCCGTAGGGACGGGTGTTGCCATCGGGGACGGGTTCCCCGGCCGCGAGGGCCTTCAGGGCATCCATCACGTAATTGGTGGCCCCGGCAATGCTTTCAGGCTTGGTATCCCGGACGCTGTCAATGGCGCCCTGGTAAACAATGGTTCCATCCTTGTTGATAATGAACATATGGGGCGTGGTCCGGGCTCCATAGGCCTGGCCAACCTTCCCCTCCGGGTCCAGCAGCCAGGTGGCCGCATAGCCGTGCTTTTCCGCCCAATCACGGGTCTCCTCCGGGCTGAGGTAATCCCCGTGGTCCGGATTGGTCGAATTGATCGACAGCCAGACCACTCCCATTTCCGCGGCCGCCTTCTGGAATTCGGGCATGTCCGGATTGGTGTAGAACTTGCGCACGAACGGGCAACCGGGATTGATCCATTCAAGGACCACCGTTTTCCCCATGAAGTCGCTGAGGGAGACCTCCTTTCCATTCATGTCGGAAAGGGTGAAACCCGGGGCGGACTCGCCGTTCTTTACCGCCGCGGCCAGAGGCAGGACACAGCATACAAACAGGATGGAAACGATGTTTTTCATAATGACATGCAGGTGAAAGACAGTCCTTAACTTACGCCATTTCGTCATGGCGCAAGGAAGGATTACCTTTTTTCCGGGTCCGGGTTTTCCGGATGCTTCCTTTCCATTCAGGACGGTGAATCTTTTTGCAAAAGAATTTTGCCAGCGCCAAACTATCCCGATTGATTGGGATAAACTGGATTTCAAATGGCGACCTCACCAACCAACCCAGCCGTCAAGGATCCCGTCTGGAGCAAGCTTCTCGAGGAAGCGCGGCAGGCGGCGGCGCGCGAACCGGTCCTTTCCGACCTGATCCATGCCAGCATACTCGATTGCGACAGCCTGGAGGCCTCGCTTGCGCACCGGATCTCACGGAAGCTGGGGCATCTCGCCGTATCCGAACCATACCTGCACGACCTGTTCGAGGAAATCCTCAAGGGCAGGCCGGAGATTGGCGCAGCGGCCCGCCGGGACATTGTCGCCATCGACCAGCGCGACCCGGCCTCCAACGGATATATCTCCCCGGTGTTGTATTTCAAGGGCTTCCAGGCCCTCACCGCCTACCGGATCGCCCATGCCTTGTGGCAACAAAAGCGGACGGAAATGGCCCTGTACCTCCAGAGCATCATCTCCCAGGTGTTCGCCGTGGATATCCATCCGGCGGCCCGGATCGGTTCGGGAATCCTCTTCGACCATGCCACCAGCATCGTGGTGGGCGAAACGGCCGTCATCGAGGACCATGTCTCCATCCTGCACGAGGTGACCCTCGGGGGGACGGGCAAGGAGCGCGGCGACCGGCATCCGAAGGTGCGGCGGGGTGTCCTCATCGGGGCCGGGGCCAAGATCCTTGGCAACGTGGAAATTGGCGAATACGCGCGGATCGGGGCCGGAAGCGTGGTCCTTGCCGACGTGCCGCCCCATGTCACCGTGGCCGGGGTGCCCGCCAAAATCGTCGGCGCCTACGAAGGGGATCCGGCCGCCCGGATGGATCATAATATTTAATTCCGTTGCCTCAACGGACCGGGTCCCTTTTCTACGAGACACCATCATTTTCGAATGAGCCAAGGAACACAGTCCAATGACCGAGCAAGGAAGTTTCCCCGGCATGTCGCCATCATCATGGACGGGAATGGCCGTTGGGCGGCCGAGCGCGATCTTCCCCGGGAGGAAGGGCACCGCCAGGGAGTGGAAAACGTCAAGCGGATCGTTGAATGCGCCCGTGAAATCGACCTCCGGTACCTGACCCTCTACGCCTTTTCCGTCGAAAACTGGAAGCGGCCCAGAATGGAGGTCAATGCCCTGATGCGCCTGCTCGAATCCTTCCTGAAATCCCAGGCCCGGGAACTCGTCGAAAAGCAGATCCGTTTCCGGGTTCTCGGCCGCATGGAGGAAATGCCGGGCCGGGTCGCCAAACGCCTGGAGGAGATCATTGCCCAGACCTCGGAATTCGACCGGTGGAACCTCTCGCTCGCCTTGAATTACGGTTCCCGCACGGAAATCCTCGACGCGGCCCGTGCCTATGCCCGTGCCGTGCGGGAGGGCCGGGAGGATCCGGACCGGCTGGAATGGGCGGATTTTGAAAATTACCTCTACACGGCCGGACTGCCGGACCCGGACCTGGTCATCCGGACTTCCGGCGAGCACCGCGTCTCCAATTTCCTTCTCCTGCAAAGCGCTTATGCGGAATACTATTTCGCGAGGGAATACTGGCCCGATTTCGGACCGGAGGCCTTTCGCATGGCGATCGAGGACTACCTGGGCCGGGAACGCCGTTTCGGGCTGACGGGGGAGCAAATCAAACAGGTGCATTATTCATGAAGCAACGAATCCTGGCAACCGTGGCTCTTTGGCTGCTGGTCATTTTCCTCCTGTGGTTCCTTGGCAAGTGGGGGGCCTTCATCCTGATCGCCCTCTTCGGTGTCGGATCCTTTGTCGAGTTCCTGTCATTGATGAGGCGGGCCGGGCGGCCGGTGGACCATCTGGTCAGCCTTTCCGGCTTCACGCTGCTGATCGGACTGCTGATCGTCATTCCGCCCTGGGTCATCCCCCCTGTGGCGATCCTCGCCATCTGCCTTGCGGGCACGCTGGTGGCCTGCCTGCTGAACGCCAGCATGGGGACCTTCACCGCCACCGCGATCCCGACGTTGGGCAGCCTCTTCCTTCTCGGAATCCCGATGGGAACAGCCGTCCTCATCGTTCATGAAACCGGCCTCCTGCCGCTGCTTTGGATTGTTGCGGTGGCAAAATTCGGGGATGTCGGGGCGCTTCTCACCGGCATGTGGATCGGCAGGCACCGCATGGCCCCGGGATACAGCCCCAACAAGACCTGGGAAGGATTCGGTGGAGGAGTCGTTCTCTCCATCCTGGTCAGCATCGCCTTCACGCTCCTCTTCAAGCAGTGGCTTCCCGCGGAGCTGCATCCCCTGCACGCGGCCTGGATGGCCCTCTTCATTACCCTCTCCGCGGTGCTTTCGGACCTGATGGAAAGCGCCTTCAAGCGCGAGGCCAAGGCCAAGGATTCCGGCAATATCATCCCCGGCATCGGGGGAATCCTGGACCTCACCGACAGCATGATCCTGGCCCTCCCGGTTGGCTACTTCCTTCTCTGGCTGGTGTTGTAGGAGCGGGTGATGGCGGAACCGAGAAACATCGTCCTGCTGGGGGCCACCGGCTCCATCGGCCAGAGCACCCTCGCGGTCGTCCGCGAACATCCCGACCGGTTCCGGCTTCTCGGCGTGGCGGCCCGCAAGAACGAGCAGGCCCTCCGGGATATCGCCGGTGAATTTGCCGTGCCGCACACCTGCCTCTCCGGTGAACGGGGCGTGGACTGCCTGATCGAACTGGCCCTCCTTCCGGAAGCCGACGTGGTGGTCGTCGCGACAACCGGAACGGTCGGCGTGCAACCCACCATCGCCGCCCTCGAGGCCGGCAAGACCGTGGCCCTGGCAAACAAGGAAACCATGGTCATGGCCGGTTCCTTCGTCATGGAGGCGGCCCGCCGTTCCAAGGGCCGCCTGCTGCCGGTTGATTCCGAGCACAACGCGATCTTCCAATGCCTGGAGGGCATGAAGGGGAAGGCCCAGCTCAAGCGCATCCTGCTGACCGCCTCCGGGGGACCCTTCCTTCATCACACCCGTAGGGAACTTGAGAACGTCACGGTGGAGGAAGCGCTCCGGCATCCCAACTGGGAAATGGGGGAAAAAGTCACGGTGGACTCCGCCACCATGGCCAACAAGGGGTTGGAAATGATGGAGGCCCATTGGCTCTTCGACGCCCGCCCGGACCAGATCGAGGTGGTCATCCATCCGCAAAGCATCATTCACGGGATGGTGGAATTCATCGACGGTTCCGTCATCGCGCAAATGGCTCCCACCTCGATGACCTTTCCGATCCAGCACGCCCTCGCCTACCCGGAAAAAGCCACCCCGGCGCTGCCCACCCTCGACTTTACCCGGATCCACAGGCTGGAGCTGCGCCCGCCCGATCCTGGCAAGTTTCCCTGCCTGCGCCTGGCCGTTGAAGCCATGCGCTCCGGCGGCCTCTCCCCGGTCGTCTACAACACCGCCAACGAGACGGCGGTGCGGGCCTTCCTCGGGAAGCGGCTCTCCTACCTGCGGATCCCCCAATTCATCGAGCATTGTTTGCAAAATGCCGGCTTTGCCGCACCTTCCACCCTGCAAGAGTTGATCGAACTGGAAACGGTCATCGCCGATTTTTCAGAGGGTCAACTCAAGCAGTTTTCCCCCTGACACCGCATTCGCATGTTCAGCCGTATCCTATCCGATCCGTTCGCCATCATCCTCGTTGTCCTTTTCTTCGGGGCCTCCATTTTTGTCCACGAATGGGGACATTACCTCGCCGCGCGCTGGCGGGGCCTGCGCATTGAACGCTTTTCCATCGGTTTCGGCCCGCGCATCTTCGGGTGGCGGGACAAGCGCGGGGTGGACTGGCGGATCTCCCTCTTTCCCCTCGGCGGGTACGTCGCGCTGCCGCAACTGGCCGATATGCACGGGATCGAGGGGGAGTACGAACCGGGGGAAGGTCCCCTTCCACCGCTCTCCTATGCCGACAAAATGATTGTCGCCGGGGCCGGGGCCTTTTTCAACGTGCTCTTCGCCCTGGTTCTGGCCTCCGTCCTGTGGGCCACCGGGCTCCCGGTGAGCGAGGAATACGAGTCCACCACCATCGGATACATTTCCGGGCAAATCGTCGACCAGGAGGGAATGGAACGGGACGGTCCGGCCGTTCGCGCGGGGCTCCAACCGGGTGACAGGATCCTGGAAGTGGACGGCAAGCGGATGCGCAACTGGGAGGACCTGCTCTACGCCGTGACCACGGGAGTGGGCCGCTCGGAATCCGGCAACCCGAGCGCCGAACTGCTTATCCAACGGGACGGGGAAGAAAAGACCGTACAGGTCTATCCGGTCCTGGACCAGTACGAGGGAATCCGGAGGATCGGCATCGCGCCGGCGAATTCCCTCAAGGTGGGGGCGGTCATGGAGAATTCACCCGCCGAACAGGCGGGCCTGCGGGAGGGGGATCTCATCACCGCCGCCAACGGAACCCGGCTTTACCACACCATCGCCCTCAGCCGGATGATCCGGGAAAATCCGGGGGAGACCCTGCGTCTGGAAATCCTGCGGGACGGGCGGCCCCTGGAGCTGACCCTGCGGCCGGAGGAGGTGGTCTACAACACGGCGGGGGACTCGATGCCGATGATCGGGGTCCGCTGGTCGCAGGTCTTCTCCATCAAGCACATCAATCCGGCCAGCCAGCTCGTTGATGCCGTCCGCACCACCCTCCGCGTCCTTGGCGCGCTGCTGCACCCGCGCTCGGACGTGGGAATCAGCAACTTGTCCGGGCCGGTGGGGATCGGCTACACACTGTATGTCATTTCCCAGATCGGAATCCTCGAGGTGCTTTCCATTGTCGTACTCATCAACGTCAACCTGGCGATCCTGAACCTCCTGCCGATCCCGGTCCTGGACGGCGGGCACATGGCCTTCGCGACGATTGCCAAAGTGCGCGGCCGGCCCCTTTCACCGAGGGTCGTCGCCTCCGCCCAGGGCGCCTTCATGCTCTTCTTCCTGGCGGTCTTCGTCTATGTCACCTTCTTCGACGTGGGCCGGGTCAAGCGCAACGAGTCCGCCCTCACCGATGCGGAACGGGCTGCCGAAACAAGGGTTCCCATCAAGTTTACCGGATCCTCCATGAAGGAGAGGGAAACCCCAGGGCCCGGAGAGAAAGGACCATGAACACAACCATCAACCAGCGCTACTGCGGCTCCCGCTTCCGGACCATCCGCCGCTCCACCCGCGCCGTGGCGGTGGGCGAGGTGATGATCGGGGGAACCCACCCCATCGTTGTCCAGTCCATGACCACCACCCCCACGCAGGATGTGGAGGCCACCGTGCGCCAGGCCATCGCCCTGGCCGAGGGCGGTTGCGAGCTTGTCCGGGTGACGGCCCAGAACGTCAAGGCGGCCGAGGCCCTGCGCGATATCCGGCGCGGGTTCACCGCCGCCGGTTTCGGTTCCGTGCCACTGGTGGCGGACATCCACTTCCTGCCCCAGGCAGCCATGGAGGCCGTCCAGCATGTCGAGAAGGTCCGTATCAATCCGGGCAATTACGCCGACAAGAAGAGGTTCCAGGTCCGCGAGTATTCGGATTCCGAATACGAGCGGGAGATCGAGCGGCTCCATGAGGCCTTCTCCCCCATCGTGAAGCGGTGCAAGGAACTGGGACGGGCCATGCGGATCGGGACCAACCACGGGAGCCTCTCGGACCGGATCCTGAACCGCTACGGGGACACCCCGCTCGGCATGTGCGAGAGCGCCCTGGAATTCCTGCGCATCGCCGGATCCCACGGATTTCACGACATCATTCTCTCCATGAAGGCCTCCAATCCCAAGGTGATGATCCAGGCCTACCGGCTGATGGTGGCCAAAATGCTGGAGGAAGACATGCACTATCCGCTCCACCTCGGGGTCACCGAAGCCGGGGACGGGGACGACGCCCGCATCAAGAGCGCGATCGGCATCGGCTCGCTTCTCTACGACGGCCTTGGCGACACCATACGGGTTTCCCTGACGGAGGACCCGGTCGCGGAAATTCCCGTGGCGCGGGACCTTGCCCGCAAGGCCATGGCCCTCTGGTCCTGGTCCGGATCCGCAAAGGCCACCAATCCTGACCAGTTGAATCCGTACGAATACGCAAGGCGGCCGGTCTGTGACCTGGTTGTGGGAAAGGATTGCCGGATCGGAAGCAGGGAATCCCCGGTGGTCATCCAACCGGGGCCGCCCCCCGACGCCCTCGAAACACCCGAAGCCTATGCCGAAGCCCTCGGCGGATCCCAGGCCGAACTCAGGGATGCCCGTGTGGAGGGGCTGCTGATACGCCTGGCCACCCATCATCTGCCCGGCTTGTCGAAATGGCGGGACTGCCTCGCGGAGACGGTCTCCTTCGCCGTTTATGACCTCTCCGGACTGGAGGAACTTTCGGACACCGCCATCGGGCATTTGCACGCGGCGACCAAAACGGGGGATGTCTGGCTGACAACCTTCCGATCCCGCCCCGAATGGCTGGCGCTCTGTGAGGCGGCCAGCGGGACAGGCGTACAGATGGCCCTCGGCATTTCACCTGAAGAGTTGGTGAAGCTCTTCCCGGGCGACCTCGCTGCCGCCGGCAAGCCCGCGCTGGTCACTCTCCCGGAAGAGGCCCTTGTCCGCACATTGGCGCACCCCCTCGGGCGATACCGGCAGCTCGCAGATGTCCTGCGCGCCACCGGATGGCCCAACCCGCTCTGGATCCGCAATGTTCCCGCAAGCGCGATCGAGAAGGACAAGGATTCTTTCGGGGACCACCTGCTCGAGGCCAGCATCCTCACCGGCTCCCTCCTCTGCGACGGGCTCGGGGACCTGGTCAGCGTGGAAACCGTTTCCTCCATCCGTCAGTCCACCACCCTCTCCTACAATATTCTCCAGGGGGCCCGGGCGCGAACCAGCAAAACCGAATACGTCGCCTGCCCGAGCTGCGGGCGGACCCTTTTCGACCTGCAGTCGACCACGCGGAAAATCCGCGCGGCAACCGGACATCTCAAGGGGGTGACGATCGCCGTCATGGGCTGCATCGTCAATGGCCCGGGGGAAATGGCGGATGCCGATTTCGGTTACGTGGGGGGCGCTCCGGGCAAGGTCAATCTCTACGTTGGCAAGGAATGCGTCCAGCACCACATCCCGGAGGGGGAAGCCGTCGAGGCCCTGATCGACCTGATCCGTGCGCACGGAAAATGGCAGGATCCACCGGGCCATGCCTGAAGGCCCTTCCATCGTCCTTGATGAAATCAGCAAGCGATTCGCCGACGGACCGCTGGTTCTCGACCGCGTTTCCATTTCAGCCGGCCCGGGCGAGGTGATCGCCGTCGTTGGTCCCTCCGGATGTGGTAAAACGACCCTTCTGCGCGTCATCGCGGGCCTCATCAAGCCTTCCTCGGGAGGGATCCGCCACGGGGAAAGGGAAATCGAAACGGCCTACATTTTCCAGGATGCCACCCTGCTGCCCTGGTGCAATGTGAGGGAAAACATCGCCCTGCCCCTCCGCCTCAAGGGGATCGGACGGCCACAGCGGGATCAGGTGGCGGCCGCATGGGCCTCCCGCGTCAAACTGGAGGGGGCCATGGATTATTTCCCGAGACAACTCAGCGGGGGAATGAAGATGCGCGCCTCCATCGCAAGGGCCCTGAGCCTCGATCCCGGAGTCCTGCTCCTCGACGAACCGTTCGGCGCGCTCGATGCCATCACCCGCAACGCCCTCAATGAGGAATTCATCCGCCTGCACGACCAATCGCACTGGACGGCCTTCTTTGTCACGCATTCCGTGACCGAGGCGGTATTCCTGTCCCACCGGATTGTCATACTCGGAAACGCGCCCGGAAGGGTCCGTGCGGTCGTGGAAAACCCCCTTGCGCATCCCCGGGAGGCACACATGCGCGAATCCATCGAGTTCCAGCATCTGGCGGCGGAAACAACAGCCCGCCTGCAGGAGGTACTCTCCTCATGAAAACCCTCACCGGATACGGGGGCCGGATCCTTCCGCCCGTTCTGTGCGCGGTGCTGTTCCTCGGGCTATGGTACTGGATCAAGGCGGCGCTGAATCTCCATGACCTCATTCTTCCGGCCCCCCACCAGGTCCTGGCGGCCTTTGATGAAGAATACGGAACCCTGCTTCCGGCCACCCTCACCACCTTTCTCGGGGCCGGTATCGGATTCATTGCCTCGGTGGTCGTCGGCTTTCTCCTCAGCCTTGCCCTCGCGAGCAGTCGCTGGCTGCGGAGGGGATTCTATCCCTTCATCATTTTCATGCAGATGACGCCGGTCATCGCCACTGCGGCGATCGTCGTGATCCTCTTTGGCGTCGGCCTGCAGAGCGTGGCCTTGATCGCCTTCCTGATCGGCTTTTTCCCCATCGTGGCGAGCACGCTGCAGGGACTGCTCTCCGTTCCGGAGGGACAGCTGGAGATGTTCCGCCTGTACCGGGCCAGCCGCTGGCAGGAGCTCCTGCTGCTGCGTGTCCCCAACAGCTTGCCTTATTTTTTCACGGGGCTGAAGATCGCGGCGACCCTCGCGGTGATCGGATCGGTCACCGGGGAAATTTTCGCCGGTTCCAGCGACGGATCCGGGGGACTGGGATACATGATCATGATCTATAAATCGGAATTGAAAGTGGCCGCCATCTACGCCGCCACACTGGTCTGCTGCCTCCTCGGGTTTCTATTCGTCTCCCTGGTCCTCTTCCTGCGCCATACGGCCCTGCGCCACTGGCATGAATCCGCCCTCCCGGGAAAGGAATAGGCATGCCCTTCCCGAAGCGAATCTGGCACCCGCACTTCCCCTTTCATCCCGGACGCCTTCCGGTCTTTTACGGCTGGGTGATCCTCGCCGCCTCGACCATCGGGATCCTGGCCAGCATTCCCGGCCAGACCATCGGGGTCAGCGTGTACACGGACATCTACATCGAAACCCTCGGGCTGGACCGGATTCAACTGACCACGGCCTACCTCATCGGCACCACCATCAGCGGGTTCCTCGTCTCCACCGGGGGAAGCATCTTCGACCGCCTGGGGGCACGTAAATTCTTTGTCCTGGCAAGTCTGCTCTTCGGGCTGGCACTCTTCTACATGAGCCAGATGGACCGCCTGCTCCGGTTTTCGGGTATGGCCGGGGCAACCTGGGCGGCCATGACGGTGGCCTCCGCCGGTTTTCTCGGGATCCGCTTTTTCGGGCAGGGAATGGTGACCCTGGGATCGCGTTCCATGCTGACGAAATGGTGGAACCTCCGGCGGGGGAGGATGGTCGCCATCAGCGGGGTCTTCATTGCCGTGGGGTTTTCCCTGGCGCCCCGGATCCTCGACTGGGAAATCCGTATGCTGGGATGGCGGGAGAGCCTCCTCGCCAACGCCGCGGCTCTCGCCTTCCTTCTCTCGGTCTTCGGCTGGCTTGTCTTCCGGGACAATCCGGAGGAGTGCGGCATGATCATGGACAATGGATGGAAACCGCTCAAACGTCGTGAAAACCCGGATACAATCCTCAAGAAGGAATTCACCCGCTTGGAAGCCATGCGCACCTACTCCTTCTGGATCCTGACCCTGACTCTCGGATTCCACGGGTTGTTCTCCACCGCCTACACCTTCCACGTTCTGGACCTGGCGCGCTCCTTCGGGGTTGCCCGCGAAACCATGCTCAACTTTTTCATTTACGGCAGCCTCCTGTCGGTGCTGGCCAATTTCACGGTCGGCTTCATCACGGACCGGACAAGGCTGCGATATGTGATCTGTTTCTTCGGCGTCTGCGGGGCCCTGTTCTCCCTCGGCCTGCTTCTGCTTCCGCATCCGGCCGGCATGGTGGTGATGGTGACGGGCATGGGATGCAGCTGGGGGGCCTTTCCCGTGTTGAGCACGGTGGGATATGCCCGCTACTTCGGCCGGGCCCACATCGGTGCCATCAACGGGGCCTCAATGGCCTGGCTGGTGTGGGGAAGCGCAGTCGGCCCCCTTGCCTTCAGCGCGGGCAAGGATTATCTGGGAGGCTACCAAACCGCGATCTTCGCCAGCCTGCTGGCATACCTCGTCCTCGCGGCCGGGGGGCTCTTTGCCCGCAACCCCTCGGAAAAATCCAATGCTTGACCCGCTTGCACGCCCTGAAGGAGGATAATTGGATGCAGCGCGATCGCTTCAATTGGATCCCCGCCCTTCTCACGGTCCTTTTCACCGTGCATGGGGGAATTCCCGCCCACGGGGAGGAGGAACCCGCCTACCCCATTGTCCCGGCGGAAGAGACGGCAAGCCTCGACATGATGGATGCCCTCATCCTTGGACTGGTGGAGGGCATCACCGAATACCTACCCATCTCCTCGACAGGACATCTCCTCCTGACCAACGCGCTGCTCGGGCTGGATTCGGCCGAACCGCTGTTGGACGAGTCGGGAATCCCCCTCCTCACACCGGAGGGAAAACCGGTCACCCTGAAGGCGGCGGCCGACGCCTACGCGATCGTCATCCAGGCCGGGGCCATCCTCGCGGTGCTCTTCCTTTACCGGTCCCGGATCTGGCAGGTGGTGCTGGGCATTCTCGGGCTGAGTCCGCACGGCCGCCTGCTGGCCCGCAATCTCATCGTGGCCTTCCTGCCAGCGGCCATCCTGGGACTGCTTCTCGATGACTGGATCGAAGCCATGCTCTTCGCGCCCCTTCCGATCGCCGTCGCCCTCGCCTTTGGCGGGATTCTGATGCTGGCCGTGGAATCATGGCGCAAGCACCAGTTGCCGGGGGATGACAATATCACCGACCTGCACACCCTGGGCATCAGGCAGTGCCTGTTCATCGGACTGCTCCAATGCGTGGCCATGTGGCCGGGGACCAGCCGCTCCATGATGACCATCGTCGGCGGCTACATGGCCGGCCTCAGCCCGGTCCGCGCGGCTGAATTCAGCTTCCTGCTGGGGCTGGTGACCCTGTCCGCGGCGGCCGGCTACAAGGGGCTCAGCAGCGCCCCGGAGATTCTCATGGCGGTGGAACCGGCCCCGCTGTTGCTGGGGATTCTGGTCGCCTTCGTCTCGGCCGCCCTGGCCGTCCGGTGGCTGGTCGGCTACCTGACCCGGCACGGGCTGGCCCTCTTCGCATGGTACAGGTTTGCCCTGGCCGCGCTTGTCCTTTTGTTCATGGTCCGCTAATTCCACCCACCATGGACATCACCCACCTGCGAGAAGACTACCGGCGCGAGGCCCTGAACCGGGAAACCCTCCGGAGCCATCCAATGGAGCAGTTCCGCTTCTGGTTCCAGCAGGCGCGGACCGCGCAGGTCAAGGAACCCAACGCGATGGTCCTGGCCACCGTGGACCCGGAGGGCCGGCCGTGGAACCGGACGGTCCTGCTGAAGAAAATGGATGAGCGCGGGCTGGTCTTCTTCACCAATTTCGAGAGCCGGAAGGCCCGCCACCTTGCCGGAAATCCACAGGTTTCCGCCTGTTTCCTGTGGCTGGACCTGGAGCGGCAGGTGAGCGTCAACGGGTCCGCCGAACGGATCCCGACCGCGGAATCGGTGGCGTATTTTATCACGCGCCCCCTGGGCAGCCGTCTCGGGGCGTGGACTTCGCAGCAATCCTCGGTCATCCGCTCCCGCTCCCTCCTGGAGGCGAAGCTGCAGGAAATGAAGGCCAAGTTCGCGGACGGGAAGGTTCCCCTTCCCTCCTTCTGGGGCGGCTACCGGATCATTCCCGAGACATGGGAATTCTGGCAGGGACGGCAAAACCGCCTGCACGACCGGTTCCAGTATTCAAAAATCAACGACGATTGGCGGATCGAACGGCTCCAGCCGTGACTCACCGTCCGTAACCGAAGTCCCAGACCGCCCTGAGCACCTCCTCGCGCTCCCCCGGGGTCAATTCGGGAAAACAGGGAATGCTCACCACCTGTTTGGCCAGCATGGGGGTGACCGTCAGGGTCTCTCCCCCGCGACCGGTCCCCTGGAAGCACTCCTGCTGGTGCAGGCCCAGGGGATAGTAGACTTCCGATCCGATTCCCTTCGAGGCGAGAAACTCCCGGAATTGGTCCCGTTTGCCGTCCGGGATGCGAAGGGTAAACTGGTTCCAGACCGATTGGGCCTTGGGAATCACCCGGGGGCAAAGGACCCCGCTGTGCCCCTTCAATTCCGCCAGGTAGGCTTCGGCATGGACCCGCCGCGCGGAGTGGTATCGCTCCAGGTGCGGGAGTTTGACCCGCAGCAGCGCCGCCTGAAGCGCATCCAGCCGGAAATTTCCCCCGATATACTTGTGGAAATATTTCGGGTTCATTCCGTGGTTGCGCAGCCAGAGCGCCTTGTCCGCCAGTTCGGGATTGTTGGTGACCAGCATGCCGCCATCCCCGAAGCCCCCCAGGTTCTTGGTCGGATAGAAGCTGAGAGCCCCGAAATCGCCGAAGCTGCCGGCCTTTTTCCCGTCATAGCGCGCGCCGATGGCCTGGGCCACATCCTCGAGCACCCGCAGGTTGAATTTCCGCGCGAAGGCCATCAGGCATTCCATTTCGGCGGTTTGCCCGAAGAGATGGACGGGAAGGATCGCTTTGGTCCGTTCCGTGACCTTGTCGATGGCATCGGCCAGATCGATGTTGAACGTGTCCGGCAGCACATCCACCCAGACCGGCGCGGCCCCAAGGCGGGCGATGCTTCCGGCCGTCCCGAAAAAGGTGAAAGAGGGGCACAGCACCTCGTCCCCCGGACCGACGCCGAGGGCCATCAGGCCCACCAGCAGGGCGTCGGTACCCGAACTCAAACCCACCGCGTGGGCACAGTCACAGTAATCCGCAAGCTCCCGTTCAAAGGCTTCCACCTCCCTGCCCAGGACAAACTGGCTGCTTTCCAGCACCTTTGCAAACGTTTCCTTGAGGGCTCCCGCAAGGGGCGCGTGTTGACGGTTCAAATCGAGCAACGGTACAGGCATGCCCTCCTTTCTGCAGGGCCTGCGCGTAATTTCAACAAGAAGAAGCGCAATTATCGCCCTCCCAGCCCGCGAAGGATTTCCTGGTCGGAGAATGGATGCTTGACGAGGCCGACGATCTGGTAGTCCTCATGTCCTTTCCCGGCCACAACCAGGACATCCTCCTCCCGGGTGGCGCGGTAGGCCGCCTGAATGGCCTCCTTCCGGTCGACAATCCGATGGGCCCGCGTCCCCTGCCCGCTCCCGGGAATTCCCTCGAGGATATCCCGGATTATGCTTTCGGGTTCTTCCGTCCTAGGATTGTCGGAGGTGATCCAGACAACATCCGCCATCTCCGCGGCCAGGGCCCCCATGAGGCTCCGCTTGCCCTTGTCCCGGTCCCCACCGCAACCGAAAACAAGATGTAGCCGGCCGCGACAGAGGAGACGGCAATTCTCCAGGAGGTTTTTCAATCCGTCCGGATTGTGGGCATAGTCGACGATCGCGGTACACCCGTTCGGCATGGCCATGCGCTCCATCCGCCCGCAAACCGGTGGAAAGTCCCGCAAGGCCCCGGCGATCGCCTCGAGGGAAAAACCGCGGGCGTCCAGAAGGCTGATGGCGGCCATCGCGTTTTCCACCTGGAAGCCCCCCACGAGCCTGGTCTCAAAAAGCTCCGATTCCCCGCCGCGGCGCAGCCGGAACAAGGAATGGCCGGGATGCAATTCAACCTCCAGCAGTTCGAGCCCGGCCCCGGAACCGGCCGGACCATAGGACCGTACGGTTCCTGAACAGGCCGCCGCAAAATCGTCATGAAGAGGGGAAAACCGGTTGAGAATACACCAACCGGAAGCCTTAACCCGCCGGAAAAGCCGGCGCTTCGCTTCGACATAGGCCTCCCGGGTCCCATGGAAATCCAGATGATCCCGGCCCACATTGGTCAGGATGGCGCTCTGGAAAACCAGGCCCTCGACACGGTCAAGGGCCAGCCCGTGCGAGGAAACCTCCATCGCCACGGCCTCCGCCCCGGCCTCCTTCAGCTCCTCCAACTCCTGGTAAAGACCGTGGGCAAGGGGCGTGGTATAGGTTCCCGGCCGGCGAATGGCACCGGTCAATTCCATCCCCAGGGTGCCGATACTTCCACAGGAAACGCCCAGGCGGCCGAAAAGATGGGCAATCAGGCGCGTCGTTGTGGTCTTTCCATTGGTTCCGGTAACCCCGTGCACCTCCATGCCAAGGTCCGGTTGATCATGCAGCAGGCGCGCCACCCGGCCCAGTGCCTTGCGTGGTTCCGGTGTGATCAACTGGGGCACCGCGAGGCCTTCCACCGGCTCCGGGGCGACAAGGACGGAAATCTTCAGCCCGGGCAGTTGCTCCAGATGGGTGCGCCAGGTCTGCCAGCGGTTGTATTCCAGGTACTCGTCCATGCAGACGAAGAGACAGGACTCACCCGTGACTTCCGAAGGATGGCACGCCACAGCCTCGACGGTGACGGGGGCAAACCCCTCCACGCGTTCCGGTTGAACCGCGTCCAGGATCAAATCAATGGTGGCTGGCTTCACTCCAACCAGATCAAACGCATCCGCTCCGCCGGCTCAATCCCAATTCTAGTCAACAAGCGCTTCTTCCAGGGTCTTTGCCGCCTGGATCTTGCGGATATCCTCCATGTCCGGCGGAATGGTGGCGATCGCTTCCTCGATGGTGGTGATCCCTTCCTGGACCTTGAGCATGCTGTCCTGATGGAGGGTTTTCATCCGGTTGCGGACCGCGATCCGCTTGATCTTGGCGGTATCGTATTCGGCGTTGATCCCCTTTACCAGTTCCTCACTGATCGGCATGAGTTCATGGATACCAACCCGGCCCTTGTACCCGATGCCGCCGCAGGCGGGGCATCCCCCTTCCTTGGCATGGGCGATGGTTCCCGACCAGTCGATGGCCCGCTGCAAAATGGCTTCCTCGCGGCCCTCCGCTTCCCCGATCATTTTACAGGTCTTGCAGACCCGGCGCAGAAGCCGCTGGGCGCAGATGCAAACGAGCGAGGCGGAGATCATGAAGGGCTCGATGCCCATTTCGGTCAGGCGGCTGATGGTGCTGGGCGCGTCGTTGGTGTGCAGGGTGCTGAAGAGCATGTGTCCGGTGAGGGCGGCCTCGACTGCGATTTGCGCGGTTTCCTGGTCCCGGATTTCCCCGACAAGAATGATATCGGGGTCCTGGCGCAGGAAAGCGCGCAGGGCACTGGCGAAGGTCAGCCCGATCTGCCGGTGCATCTGCATCTGAAGAAGCCCTTTCAAGGTGTACTCGATGGGATCCTCGGCCGTGCGGATGCATTTGCCCGGATCATTGATTTCATTCAGGGCGCTGTACAGCGTCATCGACTTGCCCGAGCCGGTGGGCCCGCAGTGGAGAATCATCCCGTACGGCCGCTTGATCAGGTCCCGGTACATCTCGAGGTTCTGCTCGCTGAACCCCAGCGCCGGAAGCGGCAGGGTTGATTTCTGCTTGTCGAGGAGCCGCATCACAGCCCCCTCGCCATGGTTCAGCGGCGCCGTGGACATGCGCAGGTCAACATCGATTCCCTTCCGGTTGAACTGCTTGTACACAATCCGGCCGTCCTGTGGCAGGCGTTTCTCGGCAATGTCTAGGTTGGCCATGATCTTCAGGCGGGCCATCAGGGTGCAGCACGCCTTGGCCGGGATACGCAGCTTCTCCTGGCACACCCCGTCCACGCGCACGCGGATGCGGGCCTCCCCCTCGAAAGGTTCTATGTGAATATCCGATCCGCCGGAAAAATAGGCATCCTCGATGATGCGACTGGCCAACTGGACGATGGGGTTGTTGTCGTTCTCAAGGTCCTCCTCCGAGAGTTCGCCCTCATCCACCGCCTGGTCGAAGTCGATATTGAGGGATTCCATGACATCCCCGAAGCCCTCCGGGCGCGGCACATCCTCCTCCCGCACGAGGAAATGTTCAATATCGGCCTCCAGGCCCAAAAGGGGATACACCGGGGAACGCTGCTTTTCCTGGATGGTGTCCAGCAGGGCCGTGTTGAACGGATCCGAAATGACAACCACAAGGTGGGTCCCGAAGGTCCCCACGGGCAGCACCTTGTTGTCACAACAGAAATCCTGCTCGAGGCGTTCGAAGGTCCGCTCGGTGACCTGGAAATTCCTGGCATTGAAAGGCTGGATATTGAAGGCCGAAGCCTTGGCCAGGAGGATGTTCACGGGCGAAACCCCGTGCTTTTCCATCAGGACGGCCTCCAGTTCCTCCCCGGATATGTCATCGGCACCGCCTGTAATATCGGCGACCGCCTGCTCGTCCAGGACCTTGTCGACGACCAACTCGTGCAGTACGGATCTGAGAACTCTCGGTATTGCCATCTCAGGCCTCGCTTCGGGTTAGTTGCGGCTCCTCCGCGCTTGCGTTCGCCGCATCCTCAAGGGCATGGAAACGTTCCTCGAAAAAGATCTCCAACTGGCCCAGTGGACTGATGTACCAGGTGATGCGCCCCTTGAGCTGCTGCTCCCAGAATTCGCGAACGACATCACTCATGTAATAGGCCGTGGCGATCACCCAGCGTCCCTGGATGCAGTCGATCGGAATACTCCACGAGGCGCGCATGACTTCAAGGGATTGGCCGGCCAGAAGCTCCTCGTCGATATTGTAATTCTCCAGCATCACCGCGCCCACAGGATAATTCTCCAACTGGTAATCGAGGAGGCTTTCCTCCTTGAGGGTCTGGTTGTCGTAAATCAACACCCGCAGGAGGCTGGCCCGCCGGATGTCCTTTTGACGGGCAAACTCGATGAACACCTCATTGGCCCGGTCCATGTCCTCCAGGCTGGTCAGCCCAGCCTCCACAAGACGCGTGCCAAGGACCCGGTTTGACTTGATCAGCAGTCTGCTCGTTTCCCGATCCATGATCATCCTTCCTTGTTGCTATTCCGGAGCAGTCCGGGAAAGGCCAGCTGCCGCCCCTCCAGCACATCGTCCACCTTCACCGATGCGGAATCGATTCCGAGCCGTAAAATGGTGTCCTTCAAATCCTCGCCTTTTTCCTGGTGCAGCAGGATGTAATCCCGCTGACGGCGCTTCAGGTACCAGTCCGGATCCGGTTTTTCCGGCGAGGCCGCGGCCTCGTCCCCATCCTGGCCCAACACCTCCTTGACGGAATCAACCGGCAACTGGCCGTTTTCCTCAAGGCGCTTGGAAAGGGCCGCCAGCCGCTCCTGCAACTGGACATATCCCCCGTGCCAGGGATGATGGAGAAGGCGGACCAGTCCCTCTTTTCCAAGGGAGCTCCGGGTCTGCGGATCCATCAGGCGGTTGAGGTAAGTGGCCGTGTCCAGCAACCGTTCACGCAGGGAGAGAAGCACAGGGCACTCCGGGGAGAACACGCCCTTCAATTCCTCCGGCAGGTCCAGCTCGTTGAGGTCGAAGTCGGTCCCGGTCGGGAAGACGTACAGGATGCGCGACATCGAGAGGTCCTTTCCGGAAGTCTCGAGAAACCGCACCCAGCCGGCCAGAAGGGCCCGGCTCCGCTCATTCCATTCCAAATCCCGGAGGTCCACAAGGAGGGCACCGGGAAAGGGGTCGACTTCGACCGCCCATTTCCGGGTGATGTCGGTCTCCGTATCGGCCAGGTCGATACGCACCACCTCGCCGGCGGGGTCGTTCTCCGTCCATTCCATGACCTCCTTCGCCACGAGACGGACCTCCGCTCCGCGCTGGGCGCAGAACGGCAGGTGCCGGCAGGTGTTGGCGCTGGTCCAAAGGGACTCGAGGAAGCGCTTGTTCTCCATGGTGGCGTCGGAGACATGGTTCGCCGGGACGGGATAGGTGACATTCACGCTTTCCTGCTGGAAACTGATCTCCGAGGCCTCGGCGTCGTGGGCGCGCGTGTTCGGCTTGCCATCGCCCTTTTTATGGACGAACCGGGCCACGTACTGCATCAGGTCCTCGGTCTTGAAGGGCTTTTCCAGCACGAGGGTGACGCCGATGTTGGCCACCTTGATCAACTCCGGCATGTTCATGAGGCCGGAGATCATGATGACCGGCATGTCGGGATTGATCTTGCGGGCCGCCTGCAGGAACTGGGCCCCGTCCATCTGCGGCATCATGTAGTCGGTGATGACCAGGTCGTAATTCTCATGGCGAAGCCGTACCAGGGCCTCTTCAGGGTTGAGGCAGTAGTCGGATTCGTACCCGTTCAGCTCCAGAAGCTCCTGGAGCATCTGGGCGAATTTCTCTTCATCATCAATTAAAAGGATCGGCTTGGACATCGTTATCAGCTGGCTTGGGTTTGCAACAGGAGATTCAGGGCGGCCTCATAACGGGCCTTTTCCTGGAGAAGAAAGCGCTCAAAGGTGGAGCGGACCTCCGCGGTGAGGGCGGCACCCGCCTGATCGGGATTGAGGGCGGCCTCGAAGTGGCGCAACTGGGGCGCCTTCGGCTGGGCGAGGGTGACGGCCCGGAGCACGACGGAACGCAGTTCCACCATGTTTTCCTGCCAGTCATGCGAAAGAAGAAGGGTCCGCAGCTTGTTGCTGAAGGCGGCCTCGCCGGTGTGTTCAGCAACCATTTTCCGGGCGATGGCCAGCAGGTCCTCGGGCATCTTGTAGAGGGGCGGCACCTTCAGTTCATTGGTCCCGAGGAAGAGATACAGATCCTCGTCGATTATCTCATCATCGTACAATTCCTCGACCGAGCGGCTCAGGCAGAAGATCATCCGCAGGGCGCTGTCGGAACCGCCCCGCTGATCGGAAAGCCGCACAAGGGCCTCGACCTCTTCGGGGGCGAAGGTTTCCGCCTCGGTGAGAATCAGGGTGATGGGCTTTTCCCCCTCATCCCCCTCAAAGAGCTTCTCCAGCCTCTCGGGGGAGACCGAACCGGGCCCGAGCGTGACACAGCGCTGCGGCTCCCTGGCGAGGGAGACGATGTCGCGGCCGATCTCCTCGAAAACCGTCCCCCTGGGACCGATCAGGAGAAGGTTTCGCTGGAAGTTCGCGAGGCTGCGGGCCTTTTTCAGGAAGGCCTTCCCCTCGGTGGAAGCCCCCTCGATGTGCCCGATGGAGCGGTGCAGGGCCGGCGTCTCCCCGTCTCCGTCCCCGTTGGCGATTCTCGCCTTGGCGCGCTGTTCGATGATATCAGAGGATTTTTTGAGCAGGGAAAAGATATTCAGGGGCTTGATGAAGATGCCCTCGACCCCGTCGCGGATGAGCTCCCGGATGGCCTCGTCGTTCAGGAATCCCGAAACGACGATGACCGGCAACTCGATTCCGCGCTCGCGGAGTTTGGCCAGAAACTCGGTTCCGGTGATCCCGCCCGGCAGGCGGTGATCGGTAACAATCAGCTCGATCGGCGCGCGCTCCAGCATCTCGAACCCCTGGTCCGCACTGAAAGCCGTGTGCACGGTGTAATCGGCTTGTTGATAAATGCCTCTCAGGAGCTGGCTGAAGTCCTGGTCGTCATCAATGATAAGAATGGATTTGTTCATGGATTCGTGGAAGGTTGCTGAAAATCGGAAATTTCCCTTGCGAAAGCGAATAACGATTTCTTCAGCTGCGGCAATCCTTCCCCGAGGAGGCAGGAAACGGCGATCGGATTGATGCCGGTTGCCCTGCGGAACGGTTCAAGGTTATTGGCTGCTGCTGTTTCATCAATCTTATTTACTACAACCAGCCTGGGTTTCCCTGCAAGCCCCTGGCCATACTGATCCAGTTCTTTTAAAAGATTTTGATAATCCTCCCATGGTTTACGGTCCTCCAGGCCGCTCAGGTCGACGAGGATTACCAATCCTTTACATCTTTCAATGTGCCGGAGGAACTTGTGGCCGAGCCCCTTGTTGGCGTAGGCCCCCTCGATGAGACCCGGAATATCGGCGAGGAGCACCCGGAATCCATCCTCATGACCGGACTCCAATACCCCGATCACCGGATGCAGGGTGGTGAATGGATAATCCGCCGTCCTTGGCGTGGCCTTGGTCAGGGCCGAAATGAGGGTGGATTTCCCGGCGTTGGGATACCCGACCAACCCGATGTCGGCGATTGCCTTCAAGATCAGGCGGAAGCTCCCCCTCTGACCGGGGGTTCCCTCCTTGAATTGCCGGGGAGCCTGATTGACGGAGCTCTTGAAGCGCAGGTTGCCCCAGCCACCGCTGCCCCCCTGGAGAAGAACTTTTTCCTCCCCGGGTTCCAGCAGTTCCATCAGGATTTCACCCGATTGCGGGTCGACAACAACCGTGCCGGGAGGCACTTTCATGAGGCAATCCCCGCCCCGCCGGCCTTTCCTGGCCTGGCCCTTTCCATGCTGCCCGTCCTGCGCGCCCCAGTGCGGCTTGAAGTGGTAGGCGCGCAAATCGGCCGTGTTCTCGTCAGCCCGCAGGATCACGCTGCCGCCATCCCCGCCATCCCCGCCGTCGGGCCCTCCTTTCGGAACGAACTTTTCCCGGCGGAAACTGACGCACCCATTCCCCCCGTCCCCCGCTCGCAGCTTGACTTCCACCTCATCGACAAACATCTTTCTCACTAGGGGTCTTCACACTTGCCTTGGCAAAGGAAAAATCCTCATCTAGCAACATACAAATTTCAGAAGGAAACATGAAAAAGGTCGCAATTATTGAAGATCATACCGCGGTCCGGGACATGATCGCCCAGATCGTCCGCACGATGGAGGGATGGGAAATCGTCACCGAGGCGGGTGACGGAAGGCAGGCCCTCGAGGAGTGCCTGTCCAGCCAGCCGGATTTCATCATTCTGGATGTCATGCTGCCGGGCATGAACGGGACCGAGATTCTCCGTCGGCTGCGGCGCCAACTGCCCAATGTTCACGTGCTGGTGTTTTCCGGATATCAGGACGCGCACCTGCTGCGGGAGTTGGTGGAAGCCGGCGCCCATGGATTCATCGGGAAAACGGCGCCCCTGACGGAGTTGCAGAAAGGCCTGGAAATTGTCGCCACCGGGGGCACCTATTTCAGCCCGGAGGTGGCCGAGGTCCTGCGGGAATCGATGTTCAACCCGGCCTTCAGCGGGATCCCTCCCCTTCAGCGCCTCACCGCCCGCGAACGGGAAATCCTCCAGCTGATCGCCGAAAGCCACAGCACCAAGGAGATCGCCGGCATCCTGAACATCAGTGTGAAGACGGCCGAGAACCACCGGACCAACCTGATGCGCAAACTCGACCTGCATGATGTCGCCAGCCTGACCCGCTTTGCCATTGAGTTCGGGATCATTGAGCCACCCAAGCGGCCCCAGAGCGGTTCCGAAAGTCAGTAAAACCCATCCTGAATGGCGAATTTCCTTGATTCCCCCACCACCCAGCAAAATGCTTTCATGAACATGCCCAATCTTGCACAACCCGTCCGATTGCTTGCCGCAGTGGCGATTTTAGCCGGCCTGCTGATTTCCGGGTGCCGGGGTCCCCAGACCCCGGATCCCTCCATGACCGCTGTGCGCGGTTCCGGTGCCGACTCGGCGGACTGGATCAGCCCCGAGGATGTCGCCCGCGCCGAGTCACTCGGACTCTCAACCCGGGATTCCGACATGCTCCTCGGCCAAGGAAACCGGATTGAAAACCTCTTTTCCCCGGTTTATTTTGATTTCGACCAGTCCTTTATCCGGCCGGCGGATCGAGGAACGCTGCAGCAGGTGGCCAGCCATCTGAGCGAAAACCCGGCCGACCAGTTGCTGGTGGAAGGACACTGTGACTGGCGGGGAACCACCGAGTACAACATGGCCCTCGGGGACCGTCGGGCCAACAGCGTGGTGGCCTACCTGGAACAGCTCGGAGTCTCCCCCGACCGGCTGGAAACGGTCTCAAAGGGCGATCTTGAAGCCGTCACCGAGGGAACCGAGGAGCAAATGCGGCTGGACCGGCGGGCGGATCTAGTGATTGTCCGCTGATTTCCCGTTCCGCTTCCTTTTCCGCTCCGGGGACTTCCCGCCCTTGATCATCAGCCACTTTGCCTGATACGGCGGCACAACGAAGGCGCCGTCGTTGCCTTTCGTCATCTTGTTGGACAGAAGTTCCCGGACCGAGTCCTGCGGCCTCGTCCTTGGGAAACAATCCAGCCAGCCAATGGAGGATTCCCGTCCGCCCAGGTTGAACAGGCAGAGGATTTTTTCCACGCCGGTCCGGGATGTCCGCAAGAAGGCGAAAAGGGATTCGCCGAAATCCAGGACCTCCATTTTGGCACCCGGATGGAAGGCGGGATGTTGGTTGCGGATGCGGATCCAGGAGGAAAGCTTCCGGAAAATCCGGGCCTGCGTCCTGGTGTCGGTATCGATCTCCTTTTCCAGGTCCGGGAGGTTCCATTTTTTCCGGTTGATGGACCGGTTTTGCCCGGTCTTCTTCACGCCCTCCAGGTCGTTCGGGGTGCCGAGCAGGCTGTGGATGTAGATGGCGGGCACGCCCTTGAAAGCCAGCACGATGGCTTGGGAAAGCAAGAAGCGGGTCATGCCGGTTTCGGGATGCCCGGGATCGTCGAGTGCGTCCCGATAGGTGATGTTCAGCTCATAGGGACTCTCGGACCCGTCACTGTTTTTCTTCATTGAGACAAGACCGCCGCGGGAGCGCACGTGGCTGATCAACCGGTCGATTTCCTTTTCCGGTAACAAGCCCTGCAGGGGGCGCACGCCGATCCCGTCGTGGGATGCGGTGAAATTAAAGAACGACTGATGCGGGGAAAGCTCGGGAAGGGAACGGGCCCATTGGCTCAACAAGGATGATTTTTCCGCAAGGAGGGAATACAGGAGCAGCGGGGGAAGGCTGAAATTGTAGACCATGTGGGCCTCGTCATCCTCGCCGAAATAGGAAATATTCTCCTCATGGGGCACATTGGTTTCCGTGAGCAGGATGGCCCGCGGCGCCACGATGTTGAGGACCTCCCTGAAGAATTTGACGATTTCATGGGTTTCGGGCAGATGCAGGCAACTGGTTCCGACCCGCTTCCACAGGAAGGCCACCGCATCCAGACGGAAGATGCGGCATCCTTTGGACAGGTACAGGAAAAGGATGTCGAGGAACTCAAAGAGGACATCCGGGTTCTGCCAGTTGAGGTCGACCTGGTCCTCGCTGAAGGTCGTCCAGACATGCACCGGACCGTCGCGGGTGGCGGTCTTTGTCAGCAGGGGCCAGGGCCGCGGGCGCACCACCAGGGAAAGGTCCGTCGCCGGATCCATCGGGAGAAAGTACCAGCGGGCCGGGGCGATCCCGGTGACAAAATCCCGGAACCAGCCGCTTTTCCTTGAACAATGGTTGAGGACGAGATCGAACATCAGCTCGAAATCCTCCCCCATCCTGGAGACATTGTCCCAGTTGCCGTACTCGCGGTGGACCTCCCGGAAATCAATCACCGAAAACCCGTCATCCGAGCTCCAGGGAAAGAACGGAAGAATGTGAATGGTGGAAAAAACACCGCGGAGCCGGCTGCCGAGGAAGGAATGCAACGTCTTGAGGGGTGCCCTGTCCTTCTCCCGCAAGGTGTCCGCGTAGGTGATGAGGACACAGGTCCGGTGGTCCCACCGTTCGCCCGTCTCGGCCCGTCCGGAACCGATGCCGTACCGTCCGAGCATCGCCTCGAATCGGGAGACCAGCCGGGTTGACTGGTCGCCGTAGAGACGCTGGAGGCGCTTCTGAAGGCTCTGTCGCTGTGTCTGGGAAAGCATGCGTCGCGTCAGGAGTTGTTGGCCGGCCGCCAGCCGGTAAGGGAGTTAATCATGATTCTGAGGTTTCGCCGGAGGGTTGTGTAGCTGTAGTACCGGCGGGCAACCTTGAAGTTTTCCTCCATCACCCGGGTCCGGTAGTCCGCGTCGGCGAGGAGCCGTTCCACCTTGCGCACCACATCCCTTGTGATGAATCCGTCGATCACCGCCAGGTTGAAGCCCTTCGGCTCGATATCCTCGATGAAGATATTGTAGCGGTTGATCACCACGGGTTTCTTGAAGTAAACCGCCTCGAGAAGGGCGTTTCCGAATCCCTCATAGGTGCTCGGATACGTGACGAGGTCGGCATGCGGGTAGAGATCCCAGAGGGTGTAGAGTTTGCGCCCGTCCCCGTCGTACTGACGCACCTCGGAAACACGGTCCCCGATGAACCGCACGTCCACCTCCTCCTCCCGTGCCAGTTCCTCGATCATGTGCTTGTATTCGTACCCCTCATCCCCCGCCTCGTGGGAAATGACCAGCTTGCAACGGGGATTGCGAAGCATGCTGACCAGTTTCACGGCATGCTCGATCCCCTTACGGGGCACGATCCGGGTGGGCTGGAGGATGAAAATGTCGTCCTCCGCAAGGCCAATCTCCCGGCGGACGTCGGCGGAATACTCGTCCGATTGCGGCGGAGGATTCTCAAAATCAAAGACATTGGGAATCAGCAGGCTTCCCACCCCCTTGCGGAGGGACAGCTGCTCCTGGGCGGCGGCGTTGATGACGGCGTGCGCCAGGTAGGGAATCCTCGGGGGAAAGGCCTGGTCCAGGTAGTCGGGAACGGCATTGATCGAAAACCGGACCCGTTCCCAGTAGAAATCATGATGATGGGCGATTCCAGGCGTTCCGGTTTCCAGCATGTATTCGGTAATCGCGACGGCGAGGGGAACATGCATGGGAATCGTCAGCGCGTTTTCGGGGATGAGCACATCCAGTTGGAACCGGCTGGCGAAATCGTAAAGCGTTTCCTTGAGATAGCCGGCCATGTCGCGGATGCGCCGTGAGACGAGAGGTTCCCTCACCCGCCTTCCCCAGATACGGGCGTTGAGCCATTGGACCTCGGGATGGCCGAAGTGCGCCTCGGGCACGCACAGGGTCGCGCCGGGATCACGATCGCTCAGGCCGGAGTACCAGAAGCTCTCATGCCGGTCGTCCCAGAGGACCTTCGCCCACTTCGCGCTCTCGAGCGAAACCCCGTCAGTGCCCGCGAAACGGGTGGAAATGAATCCGAAGCGCTTACCCATGATTCTGAACCTGCCCAATTCCTAGCAGGGAACATGCCCGCTTTACAAAATAAAAAGCCCCGATTCAAAGGAACCGGGGCTCTGGATGGGGGGCATGATGATGAAAATCAGCTGCCAGAGGAGGTCTGGGCCTTGATAAAATCGAGAAATCCGTCCAAACCGCCCCGGGGGAAGCCGACCAATTTGTCGAGCACCTTGCCGTCACTGTCCAGGATGAGGACGGTTGGGACACCCTGCAGGCCGAACTTCTCGGCAAGGGCCTCGTTATGGGCCTTCTGCGCCTCGGGTAGCTCCTTCTTCCTTGGGAAATCGGCGTCAACGAGCACCAGCTCCGCCTCGGCCAGTTTCCTGAAGGCGTCCGTGGTAAGGACTTCCTTGTTCAGCTTGATGCAGGGAGGGCACCAGTCGGATCCGTGAAACTCGAGAAGGACAAGCTTGTCCTCGGCTTTTGCCTTGGACAGGGCCTCGTCAAAATTGGTCAACCAGCCATCCTTGCCGGCCAGGCTGGTCAGGGTTCCAAGGAAAACGCCCGCCAGGGCGAGCGCGAATGCGAGGGTTCGATGCGGTCTCATAAATATCAGATTTGATGGATAAGAGCGGCGGGGTCCCGGATTATTCCCGCCCGCTTCGATTTTCGGGCAAAGAAAGCTCAATTCACGGAGGGATCCTCGGGAGCATCGGCAAGGATTCCCCACTCGGGCCGGACCGCCTCCAGGAGGGTGCGCCAGAGCTGTTGGGGCGGCAATTTGCCGAAGCCGCGGGAAAAAGGCCCGATGGCCCAGTCGAAGCTCCGGATCTCCTTTTCCAGCTGGCCGGAACCCCATCCGGAATATCCGAGGAAGGCCCGGGCCTCGATGGTCGGATCGGTCCGGACAAGTTCCTCCAGCTTTTGCGGGTCGAGACCGAAAAACAGCCGGAAATTCTGTTTCGCGATATTCCATTTCCAGGCGGCAAGCAGGATTTCAGCGGGCGAGACCGGCCCCCCCTCGTAGACGGGAAGATTTTGCATCAAGGGGGTTTTCAGATCCTCGCGAAGGGCCCCGAGGGTTTTCCCGGTGGGCCGGTTGATGATCACCCCGAGAGCCCCGTCCTCCGGGTTGTGGGCGGACAGGAGGACGACGGACTGATTGAAATTCGGGTCGAGGAGACCGGGATGAGCTCCCAGAAGGAAACCTGCCAGGCTTTGGACCGGTGTCGGCGCTTCATCCATACAATCGTTCCTTTCAGTGAGGGTTAATACTGGACCACGGAAATCCCCACTTCTCGGAGCAGGTCTCCGGCCAAAGGATCATTCCGGTAGTCCCAATGGTACTTTATAACACGGATCCCGGCGGAAGCGAGAATTTTGGCACAGTTGATACAGGGGAAATGCGTGATATAGGCCGTCGCACCCAGAAGGGGAATGCCCCGACGGGCGGCATCGGCAATGGCGTTCTGCTCGGCATGGACGGTGGCCTGCTCGTGTCCGTCCCGGAGATGGCTGATGTGGGGGGCACCGGGCAAAAACCCGTTGTAGCCGGCCGCGATGATGCGGTTGCACTGCTCCCCGCCGGACACCAGGACGCAACCGACCTGGAGCCGGTCGCAGGCGGACCGGAGGCTGATCAGCAGGGCGGCGCTCATGAAGTACTCATCCCAGCTGGGACGCTCCTTTCGTCCTTCCACGAGAGCAGCCACCTGTTCCATCAACTGGCCTTCCAAGGGCTTTTCAACACTGGCCTCACCCGGATTTCGCATGGTCCCAGCTAAAGGCAGCCGGGCGCAGGCACGCAATCCTACAATGAAAATACCATGGCGGCCCCGGATTTTTTTAGTTACCAAACGGCGATTTTCCCTGTAAGCAGTTGAATATGAAGCGCCGCCTGCGGATCGATTACAATGCCCCTTTCTGCCTGTCCTTCGCCCTGCTCGCCATGGCCATCCACGCGATTGGCAGCCTGACGGACGGCTGGATCATCCAGCACTGGTTCTCCATTCAAGGATCGGCGGCCTTCAGCGACTGGACGACCTATCCGCGGCTTGTCCTCCATGTTCTCGGCCATGCCTCGGCGCCCCACCTGTTTTCCAACCTGATCGTTCTGCTTCTGGTGGGACCGATGCTGGAGGAAATGTACGGCCCCGGCCTGCTTTTCCTGTTGAGCCTGGTGACCGCCTTGCTCACGGGCCTGATCATGGTCGTCTTTTTAACGGGCACCCTTGTCGGGGCCAGCGGGATTGTCTTCGCCTTCATCATCCTCTCCAGTTTTGCGAACGCCAAGTCCGGAACGATCCCGCTGACCTTTGCCCTGATCAGCCTCATCTTCCTGGGCGGTGAGGTCATACGGGCCCTGAGCGGGCAGGACCAGATCGCCCAGTTCGCCCATATCGCCGGAGGAATCCTCGGCGGGATGGCGGGTTTCTACATGGCGAGGCGGGCCGAAACCCCGCGCTGGTGAGGAGCCTTCAGGAAACAGTGATTTCCCCGTTTTCCATGGCCGCCCGGACCTCGGGTAATCCACGGTAAATCCGGTCAACCCGCATCTGGACATCCAGCCGGACCGGCCCCAGGTCGGGGACGTGCGCCACCTTGCATCCGGCAGCAAGGGCGGCTTTCAGGCCGTTTTCGCTGTCCTCGAGCACCAGCAGGCGCGCCGGCGGCTTTCCGAGGCGGCGGGCCGCCTCCAGGTAGATATCGGGAGCCGGCTTGCTGTGCTCGACCTCGTTGCCGCAGACCCGCAAGGGAATCCACTGCGCCAAGCCCGTGGATTCAAGCTTGTGGCGGCATAGTTCGCTGAACGTCGAGGTTGCGAGGCACCGTGGGATCCGCCTTCTGTCGAGATACTCCAGGAATTCCACCACCCCCGGCTTGAGGGGAACCTTCTCCTCCATCAGGGTCTTGAGGTAAATCCGGTTGGCGGCAGCAATGAAGGCGTCGATATCGCAGCCCGGATCCATGACCGGGACCAGCCGGTCCTTGATGAGGCCCATGGACTGGCCGATCAGGGTGAAATAGAAGCCGTGAGGCATCCGGAAGCCGGTTTCCCTCTCGGCCTCCGCCCAGCACCGCTCGGCAACCCGCTCGGTGTCGATGAGCAGCCCGTCCATGTCCAGCAGGAGCCCTTCAATCTTCATTGGTCAATGGTCGAAGGTCAAAGGTCGAAGGTCAAAGGCAATCCGAGCTTGTGAACCCTGCACTTAAGATTGGCGGGTGCACCCCTACGACCTTCGACCATTGACCAGAATTAAAACCGCACCCGCACCCTTCCCTCGAGGCGCAGGGGAAGGGTCCTCGAAACCAGCAGTTGGTCGAAAAAGGTGTCCCCGTTGTGGATCCAGTTGTCGGCGTCCAGGAGGTTGCGGGCGATCAACTGGAAATCCCATGGGCCGCTGGAATACAGAAGGGAGAGATTCCACTCGGTCTGTGCCGGGATGAGGTACTCCGCCGCGAGGTTGCCGTTCTGCCTGCTAAGCCAGGATCCCCATACATGCAGCTGCAAGGATTCCGAAATCATCTGGCGGATCCCCAGACCAAGGTTCCAGCGCGAAAGCCCCGGAATCCGGTAGTCCCCCGGCGGCAGCGAATTGGCGAAAAAACCACCCAGGTATCCGAGGCCGTTGCCCTCGGCGGTGGGTCCCGCGCCCTCTGCATGGACGTTCCAGATGGAGCCCCCGCCAAACTCCGCCGGAGCGGCGTCATCATAGCGGGCGTCAAGAAAGGTTCCGGCAAAGCGGATGCGGGTGGAATCAAGGGGGCGCCACTCGGCCTCCACCTCGGTCCCGCGCACATGGATGTCATTCGGGCCGAAAAACTCCCGCCGCTGGCGCCGCTGGTCGAACACCGCCCAGCCAAGGGACAGGTTCCCCGCGGGCCGCCACGTCCCGCCCCACTCGATGAGCCTGCTGTGGTTCCGGTAGTCGTCCCCGTGCAACTCACCCGGCGGATAGAGGTTGATCCCGTCCCCCACCGTGTTGCCGGCGATGCCCTGATACCAGCCCGCGCTCACATACTGCTCCCACTGTTCTCCCTGCCGCCGGAGGGTAACCGAAAAACTGGCCAGCCGTTCTGTTCTTTCATCGCTCCATCCGCCGCTGGAAACGAGGTCACCGGGTTCCCATGCCCCGATGGAAACGCTATCCAAGCGCGCCCCGGAGGCCATGGACCAGCCCCCGGCCAGGTCCTGCCGGGCCTGCCCGAAAATCCCCGCCTGCCGCAGGCGCGAATCCGTGCTCTCGGGCGTGCCGAACGGACTCGAGGGCAGATACCATGGATTGCCGTCCGCATCCGAAACGGCCCCGGGCGCGATGAATTGCGGAAATTGATCATACGCCGAAAAGCGGCGTCCTGTCGTCAGGTCGTAGGCGTAGGCGAATTCATTCCAGTAATTGCTGCGGTTTTCCCGTTCCTCCAGACGCAACTGAAGGCCGGCTTCCCAGCGCAGTTCCCCCCAGCGGTTGACCACTTCCCCGCTGAGACGGCTCACGCTGTCGATCGTCAGCTGCTCCACCTCCTCCGCGTAGGCAAAGGCATGGTATTTTTCCCGGTCGACCCCTTCCAGCAAAAGCAGCTGTTCAAAGCCCGTCTCCCTTCCCAAGGGTTTGAATAGACGGCCCTGGGCGAGGAGAAGATCCCCTCCGCCCTTGTCCCCCACCGACATCAGGACCCGGTCCGGTTCGATGTGGACGAGATCCTCAGGGCCGGATTCCATCAGGCCGGGGTCGATGACTCCCCCGGATACGCCCCCCGTCAGGTAAAGCCCGTCGTCGATCAGGCCCTGCCAGGGACGGTTCACCCCGAGGGTTTGTGGACGCTCCGAATCGAGATAATACAGCAAAAGGTCCAACCGTGCCCCGTCGCCGCCCTCCCTCCGCCAGGCCACAAGGAGATCCCGGTAGTCATCCATGCCCCCGCTGGCCCGGTAAAAGGTGTCGTCCTCCCGTATTCCCGCCACGAAACGCAGGGCCTGCCCGGCCGCAACGGGCACGTTGACGTCAACCATCGCTTCCACCGTTCCATAGCTGTCCTCTCCCGGTACCCAGGTTCCCAGTCTCCACTCAAGGGAACCGAAATCCATCCCCGGGACCGGTTGCCGGGTCGTCAGGTTCAACAAACCGCCTGTGCGCTTGCCCGGGCCTGTCCGGATCAGGGGGGGGCCCTTCACCACCTCCACCGATTCCACCAGCGTCAGGGTCGGGGCCAGCCCGAAAAGGTTGTCCCCCCGCCGCTGCCCGTTGAAGAGGCTCTCCGCCGCGTCCCCCCGCAAATTGGGCACGGTGACCACCCCGAACCGGGCAGGACTGTCCGCCCCCGCAATCTGCCAGAACAGATCCTCCAGCCGGGCCGCCCCGGTCTCCTGCAGGTCCGCCAGCGAAACCCAGCTCACCGAACGGCCGTCCCCCCCCTCGCTCTCCAGAAGGAGCCGTCCCGATTCCAGAACCGCCT
>JBNGDP010000024.1:0-34955 GCA_049975345.1 Oceanipulchritudo sp.
GCCAAGCCGGTTGAGGCCTGGAATCGCCGGCCGGGTGTTTCAGAAAATCCGCGTCGGGGGGCTTGTCCCCCCGACCGGAGCAGGCTAAACTCCCGCCCATGACCCAAAACACACATTGGTTTCGTTTTGCCGGATTGCTGTCCGTGGCCTTCCTCATCGCCGGCTGCAGCGGCCGAACCGCCCTCGACAACAACACCCTCCGCGTCGGCAACGGCGGAGAACCGCGGGACCTGGATCCACACACCGTCACAGGCACCCCGGAAGTGCAGATCATCCTGACCCTCCTCGAAGGGCTGGTCGCCTATCATCCCACCAGCGATGAGATTCCCTACCCGGGCATCGCGGAACGCTGGGAGACTTCCGAGGACGGCCGCACCTGGCGCTTTCACCTGCGGGAAAACGCCCGCTGGAGCAACGGGGACCCGGTCACCGCGGGGGATTTTGTCTACTCATGGCGGCGCGTCCTCCACCCTGCCCTTGGAAACGAGTATGCCGACTGGATGTACATCATCGAGGGAGCTGAGGCCTACCACAAGGGCGAGATCGAGGACATCACCACCGTCGGCATCCTCGCTGAGGAACCCCGCGTCTTCAAGGTGGTCCTCAGGGAGCCCGTGGCCAATTTCCTCAAAATGTTGCTGAACCACACCTTCCTCCCGGTGCATGCGCCGACCATCGAGGCGCATGGCGGCCCCGGGGTGCGGCAGAGCGGCTGGACGCGCCCGGAAAGCCACGTCGGCAACGGGCCCTACCGGCTGGTCGCGTGGAAACCGGATTCCGTCATCCGGGTGGAACGTAATCCGTACTACTGGGACGCCGGATCGGTCCGGATGGACGCCTTCGAGTTCTACCCGATCAGCGACGAGAACACGGAGCTGCGTGCCTTCGAAAGCGGACAGTTGCACGTGACCAATTCCGTCCCGGTGAACATGCGCCGGTATTACCGCGAACGTTATCCGGAAAAGATCCGCTTCGACCCCTTTGCGGGGGTTTATTTCTACCGGATCAACACGACGCGCCCGCCCCTGGACGACGTGCGCGTGCGCAAGGCGCTTTCCCTCGCCATCGACCGGGAGCAGATCATCCGCAAGCTTCTCCAAGGTAACGAGCGGGTCGCTACATCCTACGTTCCCGACGGAACGGGGGGTTACTTCTTTGGTGAACGGGAGGTGTACAATCCGCAAAAGGCGCGCGAGTTGCTTGCCGAGGCGGGGTATCCCGGCGGGCAGGGGTTCCCCGTCAAGGAACTGCTCTTCAACACCAGCGACAACCACCGCAAGATCGCCGAGGCCATCCAGAACATGTGGCGCGACGTATTGGGCATCGACACCGCCCTGACCAACCAGGAGTGGAAGGTCTACCTGAACACCACCCAGAACATGCAGTACGACATCGCGCGGGCCGGCTGGATCGCCAATCTTTACCCCTTTTCCTTCCTGCGCATCCTTCTTTCCTACAGTCCCAACAACGAGACGGGCTACAATGATCCGGAATACGACAGGCTGCTCGAGGAGTCGATGCATACCCTCGACCGGGAGAAGCGCTTTTCCCTGATCCACGAGGCGGAGGCCCGCATGCTCGCCTTCGAGCCGGTCATTCCCCTGTACTGGTATACCAACGTCTTTCTCATCGACCCGCGGGTCAGGAACTGGAACCCGAAGCTGGTTGACCAGCGCCCGCTCAAGCTGGTCTACCTCGAGGAGTGACGTGGATCGCTTGATTTAACTACGAATACCGCGAATACCGCAAATCAAGCACCCATAATTAAATATTCGTGCACTCCGGGTTATTCGTAGTTAATCGTGGCCGCAAGCATGTTAAAACACACCTTCACCTTTTACTTTCTGGCGATTTTGACTATATCCGTTGTATGCCGGGCAGCCGACGCGGAGCGGGCGTCCTATTTGATTTTCCAGCTGGACAACGACCTGTTTACGGGATCGGACCGCAGCTACACCAGCGGGGCGCGCCTGGCCTGGCTGCAGCCGATCTCAAGGGAGTCAATGAACGACTTCCAGGGATTCCTGCGCAAGTTGAGCGGGGCGGAGCGGAATTTTTTCGCGCACCTCACCAACTTCATCGATCCGGAGAAAATCGAATACGACTGTGGGACCGGGCTCACACAGCTGATGTTCACGCCGGAGGATTACAGCGCCCCGGCCGCGCCGCCCGGCCAGCGGCCCTATGCCGGATGGCTCGGCTTAGAGTTTTCCCTGCACGCCAAGGATGGGCAGGCCCTCAGCTCGGTGCTCCTTTCGATCGGGACAACCGGGAAAAACGCCTTTGCCGAGGAGGTGCAGGAATGGGTCCACCGGAATATCAGTGATTCACCGATCTTCCAGGGCTGGGACAGCCAGATTCCCGGTGAGCTCACCATCAACCTTCATTTTGACCGGAAGAACCGTTTCACCGCTCTGGCCGAGGCCTCCCGCGACTGGCTCGTTGCGGTCGACGGCTACTGGGAGTGGGGTGCCGCGATCGGAAACTTCCGAACGGACGCCTACGTCGGGGCAATGGTGCGCCTTGGCTATCATCTTCCTGTCCAGTACGTGACGCCACGGCTCCAGCTGGGGAACTACTCGCACGAGCTGTCCCTGCCATCGGATGGCGATACGGGCGCCTGGTCCGTCTACGCCTTCGGGGGCGTGCGCGGAACCGTGGTGGCGCACGACATCACCATCGACGGTCCCCTTTTCCGCAATTATGACACACCCGTCTCTTCGGAGGCCTGGGTCGGCGCAATGGTGGCCGGCGTTGGGATTCGCTGGCAGCGGATGAACTTCACCTTCTCGCGCACCTTCCGCACCGAGGAGTATGAGACCCAGGATGGCGGGCACCAGTTTGGTTCGGCCCTGGTGAGCCTCGGCTTTTAGCCCCCGGCCAGTTCCTCGGCGTGCTTTCGCGCGCTCTTCGAGGACCGGTCCCCGAGCATGCGGGCGAATTCGTCGACGCGGGCCTCGCGGTTCCCGTTCAGGCACTCGATCCGGACCGTGGTGGAGTCCTCCCGCTGCTCCTTCTCCACAAGATAGTGGTTTTCCGCGACACCGGCCACCTGGGCGAGGTGGGTGATGCAGAAGACCTGGTGGTCCTCGCCCAGCCTTGCCAGCAGGCGCGCCACCGCGGTGGCGACCTCCCCGCCGATGTTGGAGTCGACCTCGTCGAAAACCAGGACCGGGGTGGCGTCCACCGCGGCCAGCACCGATTTCAGGGCAAGCATCACGCGCGCCATTTCCCCGCTGGAGGCGATCTTGTTCAGCGGGAGCAAGGCGTTCCCGGGATTTGGGGAGAAGGTCATGCGGCAGTCGCAGTCCCCGGCCGGCCCCAGCTTTTCCCGGGCGTTGATTTCAATGGACAATTTCGGACGCTTGAACCCGAGTTCCCGGAGGAGCCCTTCCGCCTCCCTTGCCAGCTTCTGCGCGGCCTTGAGCCGTTCCGAGCGCAGGGCCGCGGCCGATTTCCGGAGCCCGGCCTCGGCGGTCCCGGCCTCCTTCCGCAACCTTTGCAGGGTGCCCTCGAGGTCTCCCTGCAGGGACAGCCGTTCGGCCATGGAATCGCGTTTGGCGAGCACCGCTTCCACCGAGGCGCCGTAGCGCCTGCGCAGCCCCATCCAGGTATCCATGTCGGATTCGATCCGCTTGACCTCCGACGGGCTGAAATCGGCGTCATCGGCCAGTCCTCGCCACTCGTTGGCCAGATCACCGGCCTCGATGAGCAGGGATTCGACCCGGTCGGCCAGTTGGGTGGAGCCGGGATCCAGCTCCGCCAGCTTGCGGGCAAGGGGAAGCACCGCCTGCAGGCGGTCGCAGATCCCCTTCGGTCCCAAAAATCCGGTGTCGAGTTTTTCGCACAGGTCCTTGAGTTCCTGGGAGCCCGAGATCCGGCGGAAATCCTGCTCCAGCTGGTTGATGCGCTCCTCGCTGATCCGCAGGGCGTCGATCTCCTTGAGCTGGGATTGCAGGAAGGCGGCCTCCTCCGGTGAGAGGCGGGACCCGTTCCGCAACCGGTCCATTTCCTCCAGCATGGCGCGCCATTCACGATACCCCTCCCTGTATTCGGTCAGTTTCTTTTTGAGCCCTGCGAAAAGGTCGAGGAGGGCCAGTTGCTCGGATTCATGAAAGAGTTTCTGCGGTTCTCCCGGTCCGTGGAAATCAATCCATTGCTTCCCGATTTCCTGCAGTTGGGCGAGGGTGGCCATGGAGCCGTTGATGAGAATGCGTCCGGTTTTTGCCGTCGAAAGGATGCGGCGGACCAGCAACTGTCCCTCCTCGCAGGCGGGCAGGCCCATTTCCTCCAGCATCGCGTCGAGCCTTTTGGTGTTTTCAAACCCGAAGGCGGCCTCCAGGGTGCAGGTTTCCGCACCCTGGCGGATCAGGGTCTTGTCGGCCCGCGCCCCGGACAGGAGCGACAGCGCCCCCAGCAGCACGGACTTGCCGGCGCCGGTCTCCCCGGTCACGGCAGTGAAGCCCGGCATGAACTCCAGCGATATCGCATCCATCAGGGCGAGGTTCTCTATGCGAAGCGACTGCAGCATCTCCGCTTTCAAACTGCCACGCCCCAAGGCGAGTTCAAGGCGTTTGTTCGCACGGAGTGCGAAAGAATGCAGGGTAACGGTTGACCCGTGCGGGTTTGTTTTTAACGGTGGCTACATGGCTTTAGCAGATCGCCCCATGCAATACCGCCGCTTCGGACGGACCGGGCTGCAGATGCCCGTTTTCTCCTGCGGGGGAATGCGCTACCAGGACGGATGGAAGGATAAACCCCTGGATGAGATTGACCCGCAAACCCAGGTCAACCTGGAGACCACGGTCGGGCGCGCCCTGGAGGTCGGAATCAACCATGTCGAGACAGCCCGGGGATACGGTTGCTCGGAGCGCCAGCTTGGCCAGTACCTGCCGAAGCTCCCCCGCGAGGACCTGATCATCCAGACCAAGGTCGGCCCGGAGGCCGATCCGGAGGAGTTTTACCGCAACACGCTTGATTCCCTCGAACGGCTGCAGCTGGAGCACGTCGACCTGCTGGGCATCCACGGGATCAACAACCAGGAAAAACTCGACTGGACGATCCGGCCGGGCGGCTGCTTCGAGGCGGCCCAGCGGCTGCGCCGGGAAGGGCGCTGCCGCTTCATCGGGTTTTCGACTCACGCCTCGGTCCGCATCATCACGGAGGCCATCAACTACACCGAACCGAAGACCGGCGAGAGCCTCGACTATGTGAATCTCCACTGGTACTACATCTACCAGGAGACGCTGTCCTGCATCGAGGCGGCCACCGCCCGCGACATGGGGGTCTTCATCATCAGCCCCAGCGACAAGGGGGGGCAACTCTACAAGGCGCCCCCGCTTCTGAAGGATCTTTGCTCCCCCCTGCACCCGATCACCTTTAATGATCTATTCTGCCTGATGCACGGTGGGATCCATACCCTCAGCGTCGGCGCCGCCCGCCCCTCCGATTTTGAGGAGCACCTGGACGCCCTGCCGCTCCTCAATGACAAGACCCCGGAGCTCCTCGAACCTGTCCTCAAGCGCCTCAAGGCCCGTTACGACGACCTGGTCGAGCCGGAGCTGCGCGACCCGTGGTCCCTCCGGCTGCCCCCGATCGCCGAGATTCCCGGCCAGATCAACATCGGCCGGATCGTCCAGCTGCGCAACCTCGCCAGGGCCTACGACATGATTGATTACGCCAAGTTCCGGTACAACCTTCTCGGCAACGCCGCCGACTGGTTCCCCGGCCAGCAGGCCTCTCCCGAAAACCTCGCCGCCGTCCGCCCAGAGCTGGAATCCCTCTTCCGCTCCCTCCCCGCCGGGCACCTCCTCATGGCTGTCCTCGAGGAGGCCCATCAGCTCCTCGCCGACAAGGAGCAGAAGCGGCTCAGTGAGTCGGACTAGGGACAAAAGACTAAGGATTAAGGACTAAGGTCGAAGGTCGTGGGACCTCCGCTTGCGGATGGTCTCCACCTGCCAGGCAGCGACGCGCAAGCGCGCGCCACGTCCTTAGTCCTTAGTCTTTAGTCCTTCGTCCAAAAAGGTTGACACCCGCCCCGCTATCCTCACCTTTTTGACCTTTACGGCTCCCTCTGCCGATGGATGACGGGGGATTAGCTCAGTTGGTTAGAGCGCTTGCATGACACGCAAGAGGTCGCTGGTTCAACTCCAGTATCTCCCACCATCCTGTTCCGGATTATCCGGTCAAGTTGAATGAACGCCTGATTTTGGGCATGGATATCCTTGCCGGTGAGTTGTTAAAATGGCACCATGCTGAACATGGAAGAACGGGTTCATTACCTCGAGAATGTGATGGCGGAACTTGCCCATGAGCAGGTCCGGACGGAGATCTTTCTCAAGGATTTTGGAAAGCGCATGGACAGGCACGTCGCCGAGATGAAAGCCGACACCCAGCGGTTCACGGAGCGCATGGAAATTACCATATCCGAAATGAAGGAGGACACCCGGCGCATGAAGGAGGACACCCGGCGCATGAAGGAGGACACCCGGCGCATGAAGAAGGCCTGGGGGGATCTTGCCAACAAGATGGGGACGGTGGTGGAGGATATTGTCGCCCCGAACATACCGCGCCTTGCCCTTGAGGAGTTTGATTTTGATGAAGTCGAGGATTTTGCTGTCCGGCCTCGTCGCACAAGCCGCCGTGGAGCGAGACGGCAGACCGAATTTGATGTTGTCTGTTCCGGACCCGGAAAGGTGATTTTCGTGGAGGTGAAGTCGACCTCCGATCTGGAAAAGATCAAGGCGACGGCCGGGCGGATGAGGGAGTTTTTCGATTTTTTCCCGGAGTACGAGGGAAAGGAATTGATTGGCGCCTTTGCGAGCTGGTCGATTGATGCGAAGTTGCTTTCCGCGATCAGCGAAGCCGGCCTTTACGGCATCGCCATGGGGGACGAAACGATGAAGATCGTGGCCAGGCCGGGCATCCATTGACGCGGGAACCGGAACCGTCACCCGCCTGATAACGCCGTCGCATGTTCTTCACCAGGATTCACAAGATTTCGATTGCGGGGCGGGTTCGGTTCATGGAGCATGCGGGGGCATATGTATTCAGCTCAACTGCCCATCATTCCCCGGGGCGGCCGGGACCTTCCCGCCGGATATTCACGACTGACGAACGGATTGTTCAATAAAGGAACGGCCTTCAAGGAGGCCGGGTGCGAGGCTCTCGTGCTGCGCGGGTTCGAGCGGGAATACCACCCGCACGTGTAGCGGAACTTTCACCATCCAACCGGCATGTCGCAATCGCCGAATCCTGGTTCGCGCCCCGTTTCCCGCCGGGCGGTTTTTCATCCCCGGGTGATGGATTTCATGAAGCCCGGAGGTGTGCCGCTCAACCCGCGCCAGGACCTGATGGCCGGGTTGACGGTCGCGCTGATCGCGCTCCCGCTGGCCCTCGCGCTCGGGGTGGCCAGTATTCCCATCGGTACGGAGACGCCCATGCCGGCGCCGGCCACCGGGGTCTTCACCGCCATCCTCGGCGGTTTCCTGGTTTCACTGCTCGGTGGCAGCCGCGTGCAGATCGGCGGGCCGACGGCTGCCTTCATCCCGATCGTCATCCTGATTATCATGAATCATGGATACATGGGGCTGCTCGTGGCGACCGTCATGGCTGGCGTGATCCTGGTCGTGATGGGGGTGGCCCGCATGGGCGTGCTGATCAAGTACATTCCCTGGCCGGTAACGAGCGGGTTCACCACCGGCATCGCGGTCGCCATCATGCTCGGCCAGATTCCGGACGCTCTCGGGCTCAGCGCGGAAACCGCGCGCCCGCGCGAATTCCTCGAGCGCATTGAATGGATTGCCGCCCACATCGGCACGGCCAACCCGCTCTCCATGCTGCTCGCGGGGACCGCTATTGTCGTGATTCTTGCCTGGTCGCGCCTCAAGATCACCCGTGTTCCCGGATCGGTGGCCGCGCTGATCCTGACCACCCTGGCCGTGGCGGTCTTCGGGCTGGATGAACTCGGCGTGATGACCATTGCCGGCCGCTTCGGCGAAGGCGCGCTGGCCTTTGGCTGGCCGGTCCCAAGCCTGCCGCAGGTCGAGCTCGCGATGCTGCGCGATCTGATCGGCCCGGCCACGGCGATCGCGTTGCTCGGGGCCATCGAGTCGCTGCTTTCCGCAGTCGTCGCGGACGGCCTTTCCGGCGACCGCCACGACAGCAACACCGAACTGATCGCCCAGGGGATTTCGAATATCCTCTGTCCGTTCTTCGGTGGGCTTCCGGTAACCGGCGCGGTCGCGCGCACCTCGGCCAACATCGCCTCCGGAGCCCGTTCCCCGCTGGCCGGTGTTACCGCCGCTTTCATCATCCTCGCGATCGCCCTCGCCGCCGGCCCGCTGGTCGGCAAGGTCCCGCTGGCCGGTGTGGCCGCCGTCCTGATCGGCGTGGGCCTGCGTATGGGCGACTGGCATGAGCTGCAACGCCTCCTCAGGATGCCGCACAGCGACGCCGTGGTGCTGGTCACCACGCTCGGGCTCACAGTCGCCTTCGACCTGGTGATCGCCGTCGAGGTCGGCATGGTACTGGCCGCCATCCTGTTCATCAAGCGCGTTTCCGAGACCACCGAGGTTGCCCGGGTGCATCCCAACGACGAGTTGATCCGCCCGGAGAACATCATCCTCGGCAGGCAGATCCCCGACGGTGCGGTCATTTACCGGATTTTCGGGCCCTTCCTGTTCGGGGCCGCCGAGAAAATGGAGGATGCCCTCAGCCGGATCGACGCCCTGCCGCGCGTCCTCATCCTCGAGATGCACCTCGTCACCGCGATGGACCTTACCGGCATGAACGCCCTCGAGAGCGTCGTTGAACGCCTCCATCGTGCCGGCGGCCACGTCGTGATCAGCGGAATCCACCACCAGCCGCTGCAGATGCTCCGCAAGGCGGGCTTCATTCCGGTCATCGGGCGCGAAAACTTCTGCGCCACCCTTGAGGATTCCCTCAAGCGGGCGGAGGAATTGACCTGACCGCCCTTACAACTTCCCGTGCTTTCCGGTGAGGGCCGGGACGGCCCGTTCGCGGCCGGTGGCCTTTAGGTGCCCGAAACACACCTCCCGCCAATGGATGACGGGGGATTCGCTCAGTTGCTTGCAGCGCTTGCCTGTCACGCAAGAGGCCGCGGGTTCAAGTCCCGTCCATCCGTCCATCCTTCGCCGACCGGACTGTTAGGGGTGATGTGTTTCCCCGATGTTAACGCTTTGTGACGATTGTTTCGGAACGGGCGGAATATTACGGTGTAGTGATAGTTCGGTTACGGAAAGGTTTTTCGGTTGATGCCGAGGGTCGGATCACCAATCGCTTTCCAACCAGTGATACGGCCTCTCAACCTTTCCAATCCACTTTCCAAGCCGGTCGGGCCCTCCCCTGGGGCGGTTTCTCTTCAAAAACTATCATTCAACCGTATCACTACGGATAATTGTCCCGGGCGGGGGGTTCGCCGGCTCCTGGAAGCGGTTTTGACCGCCTTTCCGCAATCCTCGTGATGAAAACAGCCAGACTGCGGCTCCATCGTTGTTTGTTCATATTGCCGTTCCTTTTTCTTGGGCAGGCCGGTTTACCGGAAACCGGAGGATCCGTTGAGGCGGATCCCGGGGAAACGGGCTCATTGGAAGTACAGGTGCTCGACGAGGCTACCGGGGAGCCGCTTGCCGGGGCCACCGTGGGCTTCGATTTTGATGTGCAGGGGCTCACGGGCGGGGACGGACGCCTGGTCCTCGATCCGGTGCCGGCCGGGGTCTACCGGGTCTCCATCTTCCTCAAGAACCACCACCCGGCGACGATCACCGAGGTGCTGGTTTCGCCCGGGGAGAGGCAATCCCTGGTGATTCCGCTGAAGGCGCGAGAGGTCGAGGAGGGGTTGAGCAGCGACATTTTCGAGATGGAGGAGTTCGTCATCACGGCGACGGCCCTCAAGAATTCGGACTTCACCCTCCGGCAGATGCGGCTGCAGGCCAACTTTGCCCTGGACACGCTGAGTTTTGCCGACCTGGCCAAGTTCGCAGCCAGCGACGTGGCGGATGCCATCAAGCGGATACCGGGAGTCAATGTACAGGAGGGCAAATTCGCCGTCATCCGCGGACTGGATGACCGCTACACCAGCACGCTCCTCAACAATCTCGCCATTCCAAGCCCGGATCCGGACCGGCAAAGCCCGCAGCTGGACCTCTTTCCCTCGGAAGTGGTGGGCAGCCTCGTCGTCGCCAAGTCGTTCGCCCCCGAGCTGCCCGGAAATTCCGCCGGCGGGTCGATCAACATCGTGACGAGTGCCGCCCCGGAGAGCCTGGTGCTGAAAGTCGGTGCGGGGACCGGTTTCAATGAGAACGCAAGGGACCTGTTTTACATTCCCCGGCGCGGATCGGGGATTGGCAGCCTGTCGGGAAAAAACCAGCGGGAGCTGGAAATCGGGGCCACGGTTGGCACACCCTTTCGCCTGCTCGGGCGGAACGCTTATTTCCAGTTGGATGCCGGGAAGGAGATCGATTTCGAGACCGCTATCGGGACGGAGCTGACCATCAAGCCGCTCGCCTCCCGCACCGTTGTGGACCGCAGCACCTTTCCGCCCAAGCGGCTTCTCCTGTACGGTGACCTTGCCACGGGTATCCCGACCAATGACCGGGGGCTTTTTGACCGCACGGTCAGCACGCGCGAGGAGCGGGCCAGCGGTTTCCTTTCCATGGGCGTTGACCTTGACGAGGACGGCCGTCACCGCCTTGGGGGCGTATTCTTCGGAACCGAGAATTCGGACGAGATCCTGGCCCTCAAGGAGAACGGGCGGTTCGTCGGCATCGATTATGAAACGGTAACGAGGGAGGAGTATCCCCTGTTGGTGGCCGAGGTCTCGGGGGACGGGTCCGGCTATATTCCCAGCCTTGTTCTCAATCCCAACCTGGATCCATGGCAACAGGGCAATCCCGAAACACAATACTTCACCAGCTCCAGTTTCTTCCGCGACCGCGAATTCAAGGTCGGCCAGTTGTTTGGCGAACACCGGTGGGAGGGAAGGGGGGAATTCAAGGCCGACTGGGGCCTTGCCTATTCCAAAACCAGGCAGGAGGAGGAGGCGCAGCGCTTCACCTATTACTACCAGCCACCCGGCTCCCTTCCCGATTTCCCGGAGTTCGAGGACCTCTACCACATTCCAAATCCACAGGCTTTTCCCGGCATTTTTTTCTATTCCCGCAATTCCATCGATGAGAACATGCTCTCCGGGCGGGTGGATCTTTCCTACAAGCGGGAGCTTTCCGCGGAACGGGAGATGGAATTGAAGGGAAGCCTTTTCTATGAGGATGCGGAGCGCTCCATTGTTTCCTCCTTCGCCGATCGTTTCATCCGCCAGGGGGGGATTTTCACGGGAGACGACCCCTTCGCCCTCGAGCAGAGCGTTTTGAATGACAGTAGCGGATTCTTTCCGATCGAAGCCTTCACGGACACGACGAGGGAGATCATGGCCGTCGGCCTTGGCGGCAAATGGCCCATCGGCCGGCGCCTGGATCTGCTCGCGGGAGCCCGGTTGGAGAATATCCGGATGGAAACCTTCAACCAGCTGACCGGGGAGCTCGATTTCGCAGGCGTCCCGGCGACGTTTCCATCGAAGTTTTTCATGTTTGAAGTGGTGGACAGCATCGAGGACGGATTCGGCAACCTGGGAACCCTTTTCGAAAGCTATGAAACCGCCAACCCCGGCCTTCTCAATATCGACGTGCCGCGCGACGAGAACGGGATCGTCAACCTAACCGCCGAACAGTACCAGGAACTGCTCAACGGGGTGGTCGATGAGTCCTTGTTCCTCCCTTCCGTTGGTCTGGTCTACCGGCCGGTGGACCGCATGCGGGTCATCCTCAACCACTCCGAGACCGTGGCCCGGCCCTCCTTCCGCGAACTCGGGTATTATGTTTCCGCGGTGCCCGGTTCCGAGGACCTGGTCGTCGGGAATCCCCAGTTGAAGACTTCCGATGTGTCCAGTACCGATTTCCGGATTGAGTACACCTACGGGGATTCCCTCGATCTTTTCGCCCTCAGTTTGTTCAGCAAGGATATCCGCAATCCCATCGAGAAGATCACCCTTTTCGACCGCCAGCTCCAACGCTCCTTCCAGACCTTCTTCAACAACCGTAATCCCGCCGATCTGGAGGGCCTCGAATTCGAGATCAAAAAGAATCTCGGTTTTCTGGGTTTGCGCTTCCTTGAATTTTTCACCCTCGGGGGCAATTTCACCTTGATCGACGCGACCGTGAACCGCCCGCAGGCGGAATTGGACCGGGCGCAGTATTATTTTGTCCAGCCCAATCCTCCGCCGGGCGTCACTCTTGTCGGTGAACCGCGCCGCCTGACCATGCCCGAAAGCCGCCCGCTCTTCAACCAACCGGAATGGATCGTCAATGGCGACCTGACCTTCGAGCATCCGGGCTGGGGCACCAGTGTCACCCTCTCGGCCTTTTCCATCAGCGAGGTTTTGGACAGCGCCGGTTCCAGTTCCGTTTTTCCCAACGGCCAGGTGTTCGATTTCACCCCGGACCGGTATATCGGTTCCTACACCCAGGTGGACCTGGTCCTTCAGCAGAAACTGGGGGCCTGGTCGGTGAAGTTCAGCGTCAAGAATCTGACCGATTCGGAGCGGTCAACCTTTTATGATCCGGTCCTCATGGATCCCAAGGTTTTTGAAAAGAAATACCGGATCGGGCGGGATTACTCCCTGTCGGTTTCCGTCTCCTTCTGATCCCGGAAGATCTCTTTCCGATGATTCACATGAAAGTAACAACCACGCTATCGGATCGCAACAGACAGGGGTTACCTTGCACACATGTGACCGGACTTCATCCGTCACTCTCACCACACACTAATCATAACAACACGTTCAATCAATGATCAAGAAATCCATCGCCACCATTGCCATCGCTGCGACCGCCGGTTTTGCTTTCGGGCAGACCCTGGTCAGCACCGATGTCACCTCTGACACCACCTGGTCCGGGGAAGTCGTTCTGACGAAGCCCATCTTCGTCAAGAGCGGTGCCACCCTGACCATAGATCCCGGAACCATCGTCCGCGGCCAGCCGCGCACCGGACCCGTTGTCAGCGGCTCCCAGGTGGGCACGCCCGGTGCCCTCATCGTCTCGCAGACCGGCCAGATCAAGGCCGATGGCACGAGCTCCAATCCGATCATCTTCACCACGGCCGCTGTCGACAATAATGGGGACAACATTCCCGACGACGGGGACAGCGACGGTTTTCTCGACGCATGGCCCGGCTTCGTCAACGGCAACAGCGCCAACGGTGCGGAAACGCAGGCGAACGCCGCTTTCTATGACAACGACCCGGTCAACAGCCCCCTGGCTCCGCTGAACGCCGCCGGTAAGGCCAATGTTTCCCTGTGGGGAGGGGTCGTCATCCTCGGGAACGCCCCGACCAACCTCGGCAATGTGGCCGGTCTCGGCCTGGGCAAGGCCACGGTGGAAGGACTCACCATTCCCGGGTTCCCGGTTGCCGATTGCACCTACGGCGGCCTTGTCGCCCACGACAATTCCGGTTCCCTTACCTATGTTTCGATCCGCCACGCCGGTGACGAAATCGGTGAAGCCAACGAGCTCAACGGCCTCACCCTCGCCGGTGTCGGGGACGGAACGACCGTTGAAAACATCGAGATCTATTGCAACTTCGACGATGGAATCGAATGGTTCGGCGGCACGGTCAACGGCAAGAACCTGGCCGTCTTCTTCGCGGGCGACGACCAGTTCGACCAGGACCAGGGCTACACCGGCGTGAACCAGTACCTGTTCACGATCATGAACTTCTTCAACGAGAACGACGGGGGCTCCTTCGGTTCCGCCAGCGGCGACAAGGCCACCGAGTTCGATGGTGAGGACCTCGCCGAGTCCGGAAACAACGCCACGGTACGTGTCGATTTCAGCAGCACAACATCCGACGACACGCCCTGGCCCTTCTGCCACGCGTACAACTTCAACCTGACGGTCCTGGGATCCTCCCCGATCGGCAACATCGGCAAGACCGAGGAGTTCACCCCGGCCAGCGTTGCCAGTGCCAATTCCGCCCTCCGCGTCCGCAACGGGCATGGCGGTGCCATCTGGAACGCCCTCGTGGTCAATACCGGAACCGGAAAAGGGGTGGACGTGGTCAATGACAGTAGCGCCACCTGGACCTATGACCAGGCCACCATCGTGGCCAACGGCCTGTTTGAAATCGTCCAGTCCACCTTTGGCGACTGCGCGGCCCCGAGCACGACCGAATCGACCGGTGCGCTCGCCAACGGCGACCTCACCAACCCGGGCGGACTCAACAAGCTGTCCTCCGCGATCGAGCTGTTGCAGGAAGACACGACCTTCAACCCGGTCGGCGACGCGAACAACAAGCTCAGCGCCAGCCTGAAGGCGACCAATGGTCCCATCAATCCGCGCCCGCCGACAGGTCTTGGCGGTCTCGACGCCGGTGGGGTGACCACCAAGTTCCCGGCCGGAGTTGAAAAGGTCACCTTCCGCGGCGCCTTCTCCTCCACCGCCACAACCCTCTGGACGACCGGGTGGACTGCCCTGAACAAGGGTGGCATCCTGGCCAACTGACCTCACTCAAACAACTGGTTCATTCCAACTTGAAGACCAAACCCCCGGCCCTGTCCGGGCCGGGGGCCCGGTCGAAGGAAAAACATGAAAAAGAAAATTATTGCTCTCGCATCGGTATTGTGTGCGGCCGGGACGGCTTTTTCCCAGCCCACCCTGGTGGCGGCGTGGGACTTCTCCCAGTACGCCTTTGACGGTGTGACCTCCATCGATGGTGCCACATACGCCCCCTCGCTGGCGTCCAATTACTCGCAGTATGACCCGAACGAGCTTGGGGCGCAGTCGGGGCACGGCACGTTTTATTACGACGGCCAGTTTGGCTCCTCGGCCTTTGATCTGGCCAACGAAGCCCTGCCGACCTCCGGGGTCCTCTATGGTCTCTCCCTGAATGCCAATCCCAACGGATTGCTGACCACCATGGGTTCCCCCGGCGCCTTCAACGTCCTTTTGTTTGAAGGGCAGGCCTATGCCAATGACCTGTCCTTCACCATCACCACGGGTGGGAGCCTTGTCTTCGCCGTCAACAGCGGTGCCATTGGCGGGGCGAGCTTCAGCGACTGGCAACTTGACTTCACCGGGGTCAGCACCAGTGGTATCGTCAGCTACGACGTGGCTTTCTCCACGGACGGAACGAGTTACAACACCATCGCCTCGGCCCAGACCCTCACGACGACGGAGGCCCTGCAGACCTTCGTGGTCGCCGGAAATCCCTCCACGACCGGGGGGTATTTCAAGCTGGACTTCGCCGGCGTCACCGGGGGTTCCGTTCAGCCGGTCATCGACAATGTGTCGATCGTTGCCGTACCCGAACCTTCCACCTACGCGCTTCTGGCCGGTTTTCTTGCCCTTGGCATGATCATCTGCCGCAGGCTCGCCTGATGAAAAAGGGTTCCCGATCCCTTTGATCCCGGGGGCCGCCGCTTAAACAGCGGCGGCTCCCTTCTTTCCATCCTCTTCATTCCATCCTCTTCATAGCTGCCAACCGCCCATGACCGGTCCGAGGAACATTGTTATCCCCCTTCTGTTTGCATCTTTCGCCCAGCTTGTGTTTTCCAATCCCGCGGTTTGCCGGAACGTTCCCGCATTGACACCTGAGAGCGCGTACGAACATTCCGAGTACTGGCCCTTTTACGTCTCCCTTGTCGAATCCATCGATAGCAATGGGATGAACCTGAAGGCGGGGGCACGGGGGGTCCTTATCCGGATGACGGGCCCGGACGGGGCTCTTGTGGATTTCGGGCGGCACGGCCTGGCCACACTGCCGGTCGGAAAAACGGATCTCCTCGACCGGGCACAGTCCATACGGGAAGGACTGGAAACGAAGGAGTTTCCCAACTTTGTCTACCATCTCGGACCTCGTTTGATTGTTCCGACGGAAGGCCGGCCGGGCTTCCATGATCTTTCCAGGCTGACCGCCCGCCGATACTTCCTCACCGTTTACACCAGCGCGGAACGGCACCTCATGGAATCCATCGCCACCGTTTTGGATCGGTTGAAGGAGCCGCTGGAAACGGGAAACGTTTTCATCCTGTTCATGCCTGTGGGAGAGAAGGATGATTTCGTTTTTTCCCGCAGCCTTCTGGATCACGGCCTCGAACACCCTTTCGTGTACAGCCATCTGGCGGAAATCTACACAGACAGCCTCCACCATGATGTCAGTGAGCTTCCGCTCCTCGTCCTCAATGATGCGGACGGAAAGATCATCCTGAAAGAGGCCTCCATCGATGCCTCCGGCCTGGACCGGCTTCAGAGGGCTTTGCTGGAACTGAAGGCGACTCCCGTAGAGTCGGCCGGTCCTGTCACGGATGGGGATCCGGTTCCGTGAGTTCCGCCTCGATTGAATAGACCCTTCCGTTGTCCAGTTCGGCCGTGATTCGCCAGTTGCCGATGGATTGTTCCCTTTCAATTCCGCCGGTGAAAAACTCGTGGTAAAAGGAAAACGGCATCCCTCGGAAAAAATCCCCGAATTCCCGCGGGTCGAAATCCCCGCTGCGGATGCGGTGCTTCATCCATGAGTAAAGCAGGTCCCGCGCGTGTCCACGCCACCGCAGGGAATCCAGGTTGTGCAGCCTCTCGTGATTGTACAGCGGGCGGAAGGCGGCCCTTGCCAGGATGAGGCCTTCCCTGTTCCTTTCGTGACCGGGATGCAGCACATGGAATACAACCGCCCAGTCGAAGGCCTCCTCCAATTTGTTTTGCTGGAGATTGCGTTCAGCAAGGGAGTAGAGGGCCTCTGGATCAGCCAGTAATTCGTGAACCGGGCGGAGCATCCCGTCATCCGTATCCGCGCCGAGAATGCGCAGTTTCCGCTCAATCAATGACAGCCGTTCATTGATCGATTCAATGGAAGGGGCCTCCGCTGCCTGAAGCGCGCTTGCCTGCAGAAGCCAGAAAAGGAGGAGCACTACGGTTGTCCTTTGCATTGGTAGGGTTCTCTTGTCCTTTGTTTCGCCTGTCAATTCCGGGAGAAGCGGAATAGGTTACGTGTCCGTTAATTCAGGGCGGGATTGTAACGATTCCGTGAGATCCGTATCGGTCCCGTGGCACTTGAAATCCTGTAACCAAAAAGTCACTATAAATGCGGGAAAGAGACTTGCTTCGCGGATTCAATGTATCTTCTACAGATGTCTCAAATGCTTAATCCGGCACATCCTCATCCATCCAACCAAATGAACAAAAACCGTTTATCCTTCCTCCTTTTATTCCTCCTTGCCGCTTCCGTTCACGGCCAGAACCCCGTCATGGTGGCGGGCTGGGATTTCTCCCAGTATTTCTCATCCGGCATCACGTCCATTGATGGTGCCACATACGCCCTGGCCCTTCCGGCCAATTATTCCGATCTTGACCCGAACGGCCTCGGGGCGGAGTCGGCCCTTTACGGCACCTTATATTATGACGGAAGCAACGGATCGACGGCGGCGGATCCGGAGACCGAGATCCTTCCCACTGATTTCAACCTCACCAGGAATGTGGATCCGGGAACATCGGGTTATCCGTTCGGCGCCCCGGGTTCCTACACTGTTCTTGCCGGCGAGGGCCAGACCTACGTGAGCGACCTGTCCCTCCTCATCAGGCAGGGGTTCGAAAGTGACAGCCTGGTGTTCGCCGCAACGCCAGGCAATGAGTTCTACGATTGGAAACTGGCCTTTTCGGCCAAGACAACCGCGGGTGGATCCGTCAGCGTGGAGGTCTCCTTTTCGACCGATGGATCGGCCTACACGCCCGTTTCCTCCAGCACCATCACGGGAACGGATTCCCTCAAGGAATTCCCGGTTGCCGGGACTTCCTCCTCTTCGGGGTTTTTCCGTGTCCGGTTTTCGGGCCTGACCAGTACCATCAATCCGGTTATCGACAACGTGTCGATCACCGCCACACAGGCGCCCGTCCCGGCCGTGGCGATCGCCCGTTCCGGCCCCAACCTGGTCCTTTCCTGTGAAACCCTGGCCGGGTTCGACTATCTCCTGCAAGGGACTTCGGACCCTTCGGGAAGCTGGTCTGATATCGAGACCAAGGCGGGAACCGGTTCCACCGTCGTTTTTGCCTCCCAGCCTGTGCCGGCTTCCGGCAACAAGGCATTCTTCCGGGTTCGGGCGGTTATTCCCTGAGTCGCGCAAGTAGACGGCCGCGGGCCGTCTCCCTTCACCCGCCCAGCTTCGCGTCGAGAAGAGCCTTGAAACGGGGATTCGGGTGGGAGACCAAAGAGGCATCCCGTTCCGAAGGAACAGCTGGTCCGGTGTCGCCACCATTCAGGGGAACCGGATTGTTCGCCCGGAGAGAGGAAGTTCCGGTCGTGAGGCCCGGATCCAAGGAGGATCCCCGGACTGCGAATGAGCGGGTGCGGTTGGGGGAGCCAGTCGATCCCGATGACACGGGATTGTCCGCCGAATGCGCTTCCGCTTGTCCTTTCGTGGCAGCGAGCCGCAGGGGCCGGTCGACAGCCGGAGGAATCCCAACCGGAGAGGAAACCGGCTGCAGCTCGCGCAGCTCAATGATCCGTTCCCGGCCGTCCGCCAGGCGGATCCGGCAGGTGTTTTCATCCTCATCAAAGGCCAGCAACTCGATCCCTTCCTTTTGCCTGCCCTGTTCGAGCCAGAAGGATTTCCCACTTTGGAGGTCCTCAATCCGGGCGTAATCCCTTTTGCCGATCCGGAAAACCCCGTTCAGGGCGAAGGCCCTTTCCCCGTCATTCCTTGTCCGCATTTGAAGGGATTCCTCCGCGGAGAAGCCCGGAGGGAGAAACGGCGAACGGTTGACCAGGGATTCCCCCGCGTGGAGCGAACCCATTACCGAGAGGACAGCCGTCAAGGCTATCCGGCCCATCATGGGCCCAGGTCCTGCGAGGTTTGTTCTGCTTTTCAAGGAGCGCATGTTCTGTTTCGATGGCCTGATTTCCGCATCATTGAGTGCAAAAACGTGCGTTCCTCAAGGACGGATTATGCCGGTTGGAATGATGTCACATGAATGTTTCATAACGCGGTTGAAATGGTACCGGAAAACCCTCTTCCTTCTCCGGATTAGAACCCATCAAACCACTATTATGAAAAAGACCAGCCTTCTGCCGTTCGTTCACTTCGCCGTCACCGGTGCAGCCTTTTGCCAATCCCCTGTCATGATTTCAGGATGGGACTTTTCCCAGTATTTCGGGGACGGGATAACCTCCACCGATGGCGTGAATTACGCCCTCACGCTGCCCGCCAATTACTCCGACCTGGACCCGAACGGGCTGGGGGCGGAATCCGCCGCCCGCGGCACCCTGTACTACAACGGGGAGATGGGCTCCACAAACCTGGATCCCGCAACGGAGTTCCTTCCCACGAGCCTGAACCTGCAGAACAACACGGACCCGGGCTCGTTCGGTTATCCGTTCAATGCCGCCGGGTCCTACACGATTCTCACCGGCGAGGGCCAGACCTATGTCCAGGATCTTTCCGTAACCGTTCGGTCGGCCAGCGGCACCGGGAGCATCGTCTTTGCCGCAACCCCTGGAAGCGCGTACAGGGATTGGGAGTTCGCCTTTTCCGGCAGGGCGACCGAATCCGGAACGGTTGATTTCAGTATTCATTTTTCCACGGACGGGTCAGCTTATCAGCTTGTCGATACGGGCGTTCTAACCGACACCGATTCCCTCTTCCAGTTCAGTGTCCCCGGGAATGCCGCGAATGAGGCCTTCTGGCGGATCGAATTTTCCGGCATCACCCCCTTGTTCACTCCTGTGCTGGACAACGTCTCGATCCTTGCCACGGCGGGCGGGGTTTCCAATCCCTCCTACTGGGCGGCTTCGCCCCTCGAAACCGGTGGCTGGCGCTATTCGGGCGAGGGATACCCGGAGGAGCCGGGGATTGGATGGATCCATGACCTGGGCTGGCCCCATGTATATGCCCTGGGGCTTGCCCGGCCCGGGGATGGGGAATGGATCCTTGTCCTCCCCGGGGGAGATCGTAACGGCTTTCACGCGTACAACATCGATGGCGGGTACTGGATCTTCGGCGACAGCTCCCTCGGCTGGTACTACAGCTACGAGGCCGCCGACCCGGGCTGGAAGCCCTTCAACCTCTAATTTCCACCTTGGTGTAACCTCCTGTCAAACAAAGCGCCTCCGTGTGAGGCGCTTTCTTATCACCAGATTCCCATTACACGGCTCCCATGCCGTCGCCGGATGACGCTGTCCTCGTCCAGCCCTCCTCCTACGGCTCCCCGTGGCGCTCCTTGATCGCCTTGATGGCCCATCCGCGGCCCGTCTTTTTCAGGTGATCGAAATATCCGGGCAGGGAGCTCATCTTCGCGTGCTGGGGCCCTCCCTCGCGCATGACCGTCCAGAGGGGGTCGTTGTCGTAGGGCATGGTCATCATCATCTCGTCGTGCCAGTCACTGAGATGACGCAGCGCCTCGTTGCAGATCTCCGGCATCTCCTCCGCGAGGTTGTGCTGCTCGTGCGGGTCCCTCTCGATGTTGAAGAGCATCTCCTTCGGGAACAGATGGAAACCGTCGTGATAGGTGCGCATGTACAGCCACGGGCCGAAGCGGACGCTTCGCTGGCACACGTGCGCGCACTGGCTGATCACCAGGAAGTCCCGTCCGGTGTCCTGTTCCGATTGCACGCTGGCAAGGAAGCTGCGCCCGTCCCAGGTCGGCTTGGGCTCCGTGTCGGTCCATTCGGCGAGGGTGGGGGCCAGGTCGATGTTGTAATGCAGCCCCTCGTCGGTGCCCTTGCGAACCCCGGGACCCTTGATGATGAGCGGTACCCGGCAGGTGATCTCGTCGGCCGTCCCGTGCTCGCTGTAGATTCCCAGCTCGCCCTGGTTCTCACCGTGGTCGGCGCTGATGATGATCGTCACCTCGTCGTAAATGCCGGCGGCCTTCAGCTTTTCCACGATCTCCCCGATCATTGTATCGACATAGCGGATACCGGTGTCGTACCCGTCGATGTGCCGCTTCAGGTCCTCGCGCGAGCGCACGGCATTGACCTCGCGGGGCCAGTTGCCCCAGGGCTTGTCGCTGTACATGCCGCTGATCTCGTTCGCGGAGTGGGGGCCGACCGACTGCTGGTGCCCCTCCAGCACCTCGTCGGTGAGCCACTCCGGCAGGGGATCGTCCGCAAAGGGGTTGCCGAACTCCATCGGAACGCGGAAGGGCGTGTGCGGATCCCAGTAGTTGACGTGCAGATACCAGTTGTCGCGGCCCGCGGCGTTCCGTTCGAGCCAGCCGAGGACCACGGGCTGCACCTCCTCCGCGGATTCGTTCCCACCCTTGCCGGTGTTGTGCATCTCATGGAAACCGGCGTAAAAGTGATGTGCCGAGTGCCGCTGCCCAAAGGGACTGACCTGCGCCGTGTAGAAGCCCCGCTCCTGCAGCAACCGGGGCAGGGCGTTGTTCTCGTACTTGTTGCGGAAACCCCGTCCGGCTCCCTCCAGTCGCGGGTCCGCCGCCGTGCCACCGTGGCCGACCACGCCCGAGTGGATGCCAAACATCCCGGTGTACAGCGCCGTGCGCGAGGGCAGGCAGGGAGCGTCCGAGGTGTAGTACTTGTTGAACCGCACCCCCTCGCGCGCGATCGCGTCAATGTTCGGGCTGGTGTCCCGGTGGTAACCGTAGCAGCCCAGATGGTCCGGACGGCAGGAGTCAATGTCGATGTATAGTATTTTCATGGGTTCGTCTCTTTTCTTTGAATTTTCGATCCGCTGATGGATTTGTGTGGATTTCTATCCGCAGATTGCGCGGATTTCTTTTGTATTGGCGGTTTCATGCTTATCGCGGTTGGGTACATGAGGGGAAGGTCAGCAGCGTTTGCAAAATGACCGGCACCTCGGTTTCCGCCCGCGGGGTCTGGCGCTGGGCCACCGCCAGAATGCCGACAAGCTCGTTTTCTTCCCGGACCGGGATCGCATAACGACGGATTCCGTTCGAATTGAAGTCCCGGTCCTCGCCGTAGCCACGGCGGCGGGTTTCCTCCATAATCCTGTCCGCCTCCCCCGCCGGAACGGGTGCTTTTTCCCCGGACCGCCACTGCCACTGCCCGCCTGACCGCTTCTCCCCGTTGCCCAAGGCCCGGTATACCTGAGCCGTCGCGTCCAGTTCCTTAAGGTCCCGGATGAAGCCAATCCGCGCCACGACCTGCACCTCGCTGTCCTCCGGATCCGCGCGGTCCATCAGTTCAAGGGTCCCTCCGGCCACGCGGTACAGTTCCACGCATTGGCCGGTCTGTTCCGCCAGCTTCGCCAGTTGGCGGCGAGCCGCGCCCAGCGCCGCCCCCTCCCCCGGTGGAAGCGGCCGCAACACCTTCAGCAAATGCCAGGTCTTCGTCGCCTTGTCCTGACGTACCACCCCTTCCCCCGCCAACGCCTGCAGGTACCGCAGCGTCGAGGATTTCGGCCAGCCCCCCAGCCGCGACAACTGCTCCAGCGTCGCCTGCCCGTCCCGTGAGAGAATGCCCATCAATCGCAGCCCACGGCTCAGGGCCGGGGCGGGCTCCGTCCGCCTTGGTTTCATATACAGTCCAAAAGGATCATATATGGAGCACTTGGGCAAGGGGTAAATGCGCAAAAATCCCGTTTTGAAAGGCTGGCCATGGGGGGAGGGGGCGTGGTAAGGGAAAGGGGATGAAAGACGTGATCTTGACGCTGATTGGGCCGGACAGGACAGGGATGGTATCGCGGCTGGCCGCGCTGGCGGAGCAGCACGGGGGGAACTGGCTGGACAGCCGGATGATCCGGTTGGGCGGGTATTTTTCCGGGATGGTGCGGATCGCGCTGCCGGAGGGCGCGCTACCCGGATTCCGGGAGGCGGTGGCAGGATTTCTTGAGGAGAGGGAGTACCAGTACACGATCCAGCGGGCGGAGCTGGAGAGGGCGCTTCCGCTTGGGCGAACGGCGGATTTGGTGCTTTCCGGGCAGGATCACCCTGGAATTGTGCACGGCCTGTTCGAGACCCTTCAGGAAAGCGGGGTGAATGTGGAGGAGTTGAGCACCGGATTGACGGCGGCCCCATGGTCGGGGACTCCGGTTTTCGAGGCGCGGGCAAAGCTTTATGTGCCGGAGTCGGTGGCCATTGCCGACCTGCAGGAGCGTCTTGAATCGCTGGCCGCGGACCTGCTGGTGGAAATTGATTTCAGCGAGGGGGGGTAAGCTTGAGATTGAGATTATAACAGAAAACGGTGCTGCCCGTTTCCGGGAGCACCGTCCTCCGATTTTGTTGTATTTCAATTACGCCCTCATTCCTTGGCCGCGACAGCGGTGTCATGAGCGCGCAAAGATTCTTTCACGGGGTCGATCAGGTCGAAATTGATGGGGATGCGCACCACCTTCATGACGGGCTTGCCGCTCTCGGTGGCCGGTTCGAATTCCCAATTGTCAACGGCGGCCAGGGCGGCCCTGTCGAGGTCCTGATGAACGGATTGCACCACATCGGCCGCGAAGACCTTGCCGTTTTCATCAACGAGGGCCTCCACGACGACCGTTCCCTTGAGGTTATGGGAGCGGGCAAATTCGGAATAAACGGGCATGTCCCCCTGCTTGAGTTTCGGCTCGGTGGATTCACCGAAGGCAAAGCCGCAACCCGCGGCAAGGAGCAATGCAAGCGATACAACTTTCTTTGTTTTCATTTTTATCGGAGGATAAACCAAGGGTTCATTCCCTTAATTTGAAGTTATCCTAGGGTAAGCCCTGCTAATGGTCAACAAAATTGTGACCTTTTCGTAACGCAGGCGTAACAATTGTGTTGCCTGGGAAAATCCTCGAAAAAGGGGTTGAAAAGTGGGGAGGGATGAGGGAACGTGAAGGTTGGGCCGGGTCCTATGCAACGCTGGGTGGTGAATTCCGCCAGGGCCGGAAGGCAGCAACGGTAGCCTGAACCTGCGTGTGCCGTAGGGTGCCTGGCCCACTTTTTCCAATTTTCCAATCCAGAGAAGGTAAAGACGGACAAGATGGCGGAGTACCAGGTGATTGCGCGCCGGTGGCGGCCCCAGCGGTTTGAGGACATCGTGGGGCAGGATCACATTGTGCGGACCCTGCGCAATGCCATCGAAACCGGGCGGATCGCCCATGCCTATCTGTTCGTGGGGCCGCGGGGGACGGGTAAGACCTCGACGGCACGGGTCTTTGCCAAGGCGCTCAACGCGGAGGGTGGTCCGAGCGTGAATCCCACCGACGAGTCGGAAACGAGCCGGGCGATCATGAACGGCAGCTGCATGGATGTGATCGAGATCGACGGTGCCTCGAACAATTCGGTGGAGCAGATTCGCGATCTGCGGGAGGAGTGCCAGTACGCACCGGCGCAGTGCAGCTTCAAGATCTACATCATCGACGAGGTGCACATGCTCTCGGCCTCGGCCTTCAACGCCCTGCTCAAGACGCTTGAGGAACCGCCCTCCCATGTGAAATTCATCTTCGCCACCACGGAGGCGCAGAAGGTTCTGCCAACGATCGTTTCCCGTTGCCAGCGCTTCGAATTTCGCCCGATTTCCGAGGCGGTGCTGGTGGAGCGGCTGCAGCGGATTGCGAAGGCGGAAAAGGTGAATGTGGCGGAGGGGGCCCTGCATTCCATCGCCCGCCTTGCCAGTGGCGGGATGCGGGATGCACAGTCGATCCTGGACCAGATGATCTCCTTCTGCGGGGAGACGATTTCGGAGCAGGATGTGCTGGATGTGTACGGCCTTGTGGGTCCGGACCGGATCCACGAGCTGGGGGCGGCCATGGGACGCGGGGATTATCCGGCGATTGTCAACCTTGTGGAGACCTTCAGCGCCGAGGGCCGCGACCTGTACCGCGTCCTCCTGGACGTGGAGAAGCGGGTCCGCGAGGCCCTGATGGAGGCCATCCAGGGCGGTGGCGCCTCGGACAAGCTGGGGGCCATGCTTTCCTCGGAATCCCTTTTGCGCATGCTGGACGCGCTGCAGCAAAGCGAACCGGCTCTCCAGAAGGGCCTTTCCGAGAAGGTGAATTTCGAGGTGGCCCTGCTGCGGGCCGTGGAAGCCAGCCAGGTGCGCGCCCTCGACAACCTGATCCGCGAACTCAAGGGCCTCGGGGAAGAGCCCGAAACCGCCGGAAAAAAAAAAGCCTGATCCCGGCACGGCGGCGTGAGGTGACGCCCATTCACCCGTCCGATCCGTCGGATCCGTCGGATCCGTCCGATCCGTCGGAGCTCTCCGGCTCCTCCGACGAACCGCTCCTGGAGTTGGAGGAGGCGGTTGCGCGGGTGCCCGCGGGGCTGCGCAAGGAGATGGAGGAGTTGCTGCGGGCGGAGTTCCGGGAAGTCTGGCGCTGGCAACCGCCCCGGAAGGGGGAGTGATTGCGCAGTTATTCCGGAAGGGAGGGGTCTTCGATTTCCCTGGCCAGGTCGACGGACTTGATACTGCGGCCGTCGTACAGGAACCAATCCTCCAGATGGTAAACGTAGAGATAGGGGTAGATCTCGGGGGTGGTGTAAAACCAGTAGCCGCCACCATCCTGCCAATAGGTATAGAGGAAGAGGCGGTCCGGTGATCCCGCGTCGGCCACGTAGAGGAACCCGTGGCCCCGGTGGAGCAGGTAGGGATAGGAGTCGGCGACCAGCCAACCAAACCAGGGACTTTCCATCCAGCCATTCAAGTGGACGATGCCATCGGGGAAGCGTTCGAGGGCTTCGGGATGGTACGCCACAAGGCGGGTGGTGAAACCGGCTTCGGCTCCGTCGGATTCTCCGGTGATGCGGATGGTCGCGGTGCCGGTTCCGGAGCGGGCGACCGTGAGGGAGTTGCCGTTCAGCTGCACGTCAAACACAGCGCGGTTGGCCTCCTCGAGCAGGGCCCCGCGCGGGGCCTGCCCCGTTTCCGCCCATTCCCAATTGTAGCTGATTCCTTCGGGATTACCCTGGGAAACGGTGATGGAGGGGATTTTGATGTAACTGGCGGGGTCGTCCCAATACGGGGTGTAGAGCGGGACCTGATTGAAGGGGGAATACTGGTTGGGGATGGTCGGGGTCAGGTCCGCGGCCAGCGAGTAGGCATAAGTGTGACCCAATTCCTCGACCAACGGCATGTCGGCTTGATAATCCAGCAATTCCCCGAAAACCGTGTAATCGCTTCCGTAAAACTCTGTGTTGTCGATGGTGTTGATGAAGAATCCCGAGGTGGCGGAATCAAGGTCGTTGGTCCGGGCCATGGCCAGCGTGCCCGGAGAATTGTCCAGCTGCCCCTCGAACCGGATCGGGGGGCGGGTTGCAATGACATCAATGTGGTCCGTCAGGACGTAGGACCCCCCTTGTATGGCGTTGTAGATTTTCCGGTGAAAAAAGGTATCCAGATAAGCTCCATCTGTCACGTAGGCCATGAAGTTGGCGACCGTGAGGGGGACGACATCGGCTCGCAACTGGAATTCGATGGTCTCCTCTTTCCAGACGAGATCCTCCGGGAAAGCTCCAACAACATTGTCGTAGGTTTCCCCAGTCAGCGTCTTGTAGGTCATGAACCGTTTACGGGGATCGACTTCTTCAATATCCGTGGTGAGGGGGGACAAAAGCCCCGTACCCGGATCCACCTCCATCCACCCATCCTCGACGGGCATGCGCAGCTGAAACGTGGCCACCGGCCCGGGGTCCGGGTAGCGCTGGAAGAATTCCCGCAGGTCGAGCTGGAAGGTTTCACCCGAGGCGATGACTTCTCCGGGATGCAGGCGGATATTGACGGGAATATCCGCCATCACTGGCGGGAGCCCTGCCGGGAGGAGGGCAAGGAGAAAAGGAATGTGGCGCATGTCTGCTTGGGAAAGGTTCTTCAGGAAGCGGTATAGAGGGGGAGGTACCGTTCCTTCAGGTAACGGACAAGAAATTCCGGGGAAAGTTCCCGTCCGGTTACTTCCCGGGTGAATTCGAGGGTATAGAAGCGCCTGCCGCGGGAGTGGACATTCTGGCGCAACCAGCGCAGGAGGGGCTTGAATTCGGCCCCTTCGACCTGTTCATCGAGGTCCGGCAAATCCTTGCGGAGGGTGTACCAGAGCTGGGCGGCGAGCATGTTGCCGAGGCAGTAGGAGGGAAAATACCCGAAGGTCCCGCCTGACCAGTGGACGTCCTGCAGGCAGCCCTCGCGGTTGTTCTTCGGGGTGTAGCCGAGGATACGGGTGGAGGCCTCGTTCCAGGCCTCGGGCAGGTCCTTTGTGCTGAGGCTTCCGTCAAAGAGCCGCTTTTCCAGTTCAAAGCGGATCATGATATGCAGGCTGTAGGTCACCTCGTCGGAATCCACCCGGATCGGGGTGAGGCCGACCTTGTTGATGGCCCGGTACAGCTCTGCGGAAGAAACCTTTTCCAGCTGTGCCGGGAAGGCCCGGCGATAGCGTGGCTCCCAGTATTTCCAGAACTGACGGCTGCGCCCGATCTGGTTTTCCCAGAGCCGGGACTGGGATTCATGGACGGCCATGCCGACCGATTCCCCGAGGGCGGTGCCGGCATAGGCATCCGGCAGGCCCTGCTCATACAGGGCATGGCCCGTCTCATGCATCGCGCTGGTGAGGGAGTCGAGGGGATTGTCCTCGTCGAAGCGCGTGGTCATGCGGGTGTCCCGCGGGTGCCCCCCGCAGAAGGGATGAACGGCGGTGTCGATGCGCCCATGCTGGAAATCGAACCCCATCGCGGTGACCACTTCGCGGAGGAAGGCTTCCTGTTCGGCAACGGGAAAGCCCCGGAAGATGGAGGTGTCCGGCTGATCGGGGCAGGCGAGGATTTTCTGGAGGATGGCCTGCAATTCGGGTTGCAGCAGCGAAAACAGGCGCTCGATGGTGGCGCAGTCCATGCCCGGGTCGAACTGGTCGACCCAGTAGTCGTACGCATCCGCGGCATCGAGGTGTTCGGCTTCCTCCTTGGCCAGGTCGAGCTGCTCCTGAAGGTACGGTTGGAAGGAGTCATAGTCGTCGTCCTTGCGGGCCTTGATCCATGCCTGGAAGGCGATGGTCTGTGCCCGGGCGCGGCGGGCCGCGAACTCGGGGGGGATCTTCGTCATGCGGTCGTACTCCCGCCGGGCGTCGCGGATGACGGCGGCCTGCTCGGGGGTGAGTTTGTGCCGGTCCGCCTCCAGCGATTCAAGGAGCCTTCCAATTTCCGGGTTTGCCGCCTCCCGGTGGAAAATCCCGGTGAAGAGCTCGTTCTGTTCCGCCCGGAAATCCGCGCTCTCCGGGGGCATGTTCACCTGCTCGTCCCAGCTCAGAATCCCGCCGATCGAGCCCAGCCGGTCGAGTCGTTTCAACCGCTTGAGCAGTTCCTTGTAATGGGTGCCTGTTTCCATATCTGATCCTTACCTGTCCTTTTTGGCCGCTTTCTCATCAGGGGTTTCCAGTTCGAACCCGTGGATGTGTTCGGTTTCGCCCGGTGTGCTGAGCACCTTGTAGATGCACCATATGAAGAGCAGGGACACGGTCCCCACCGAGAGCAGCATAATCAGCCAACCGCCGAAGTTCATCGCAGCGCATCCTCCATGTTCGATTTGGTTGAATGGGAGAGTTTTTTAAAGTAGGCACTGGAATTGACGATCAGGAAGACAAACCCGAGCAACAGCAGGATGACCGTGACCGAGACCCAAGCCACCTGGTTGGGGGATTCCCCGAAGAGGTCGGCGACATAGGCCGAAGGGCTGGTCTCCCCCTTGATGAGATTGTAGCCGAAAAGGTTTTCCGAGACCCAGAAGAAGAAGATCGCCAGAAGGAAAACCGGGGTGACAAACTTCATGACCGGGCCGAAAATCGAGGGAATGCGCATGCCGGCGCCCTTGTGGGCCTCGGTGAAGCCCTTGGGAATGCCGAACACCCAGGCGAACACCACGATCTGGATCGTCGCCAGGATGAAGATGAGGAAATTGCCGACCCAGAAGTCGAGGGTGTCCAGAGCCTTCAGGTTGCCGGAAAAATACACCACGATGAGGGTGCCCACCCCGGTGATGAAGCCCAGGATGGCCACCGACTGGCGGCGGTTGATGTCCAGCGCGCTTTCCAGGAAGGCGATTCCCGGTTGGAGCATCGAGAGGGAGCTGGTCACCGCCGCGAGAAAGAGCAGGAAGAAAAAGAGGAAACCGAAGAAACTGCCGGCCGGCATCTCCGAGAAGACGTTGGGGAGGACGTTGAATCCGAGCGCGAAGGTGCTTCCGACCGCTCCCGCGGTTCCGAGGAAGGCCACGGCCGCGGGGATCGTGATCAATCCCCCGAGGGCCACCTCGCAGAACTCGTTGGCGCTGGTCGCGGCCAGTCCGCTGAGAACGACATCATCCCGATCGCTGAGATAACTCGCGTAGGTCATGATGATCCCGAACCCGACGGAGAGGGAGAAGAAGATCTGGCCGGCGGCGGCCAGCCACAGCTGGGGATTGTTCAGTTGCTCGAAAATGCCGATGCGGCGCAGTTCCAGGTCCGGATCATCGAGGGCGCGGGCTTCCGCCTCGGCGATGAAGCGCTTGCCAAAGACAGGGGTTGCGGTCTCGACCGTTTCGCCGGTTGCCGCATCAACGCCGGTCTCCACCAGCATGACCTTGTTCGGGTTCCACATGAAACCCAGTCCGGCGTTGATTGAGTTCCGGGGCTTTTCCGGATCCGGAGTTCCGAGGGTGAGGACCCGGATCAGGATGATCACGGCGAGGACGATCAGGGCCGGCATGGCGTATTTGCAGAAAAGTTCGATTCCCTTGGAGAGCCCCCGGTAGATCAGGTAGAAATTCAGGACAAAACACAGCAGCAGGAAGATCCCCACCTGGGAGATGCCCCGGAATCCCAGGCCGCTCCCATCGCCGGCCGCTCCGGTGAAGGCCACGAAAAAGTCCCCGACCTGCGAACTGTCGGTGAAATTCATCCGCCCGGCCATGAAGTTGACCGCGTAGCCGAGGCACCAGGCCTCGATCAGCACGTAATACATGTAAATCACCACCGGGATAATGATCCCGATGATACCAAGATATTTCCCGGCGGGATGCCGGGTGATGGCGTTGAGAATCCCCACCGTGGTATGGAAACCCCGCTGTCCCCCGTAGCGCCCCATCGTCCATTCCGCCCAGCAGATCGGCAGACCGATCAGCAGGAAGGAAATGAAATAGGCCACCATGAAGGCCCCCCCGCCATACTGCGCAACCTGCCCCGGAAAGCGGAGAAAATTCCCGAGGCCAACTGCGCTGCCCGATACCGCGAGGATCACCCCGATGCGCGAATTCCACGATTCCTTGACTGCCATTCCCATTCTGGGGCCACAGCTTGCAAACTGTCACCCCGCATTGCGAGAAGAAATACGCGCCGCGACCCTCAGATGGGCACCGCCACCCGTTTGCCGCCACGGAAGAAGTGCAGGCGCTTGAGCCCCATGGGGCGGAATTCGCCCAGGACCTCGTCAAAGAACTGGCCGACCATGTCCGGGGAGTGGGAGTCGGACCCGATGGTGAAGGGAATGTCCCGGTCCAGGGCCCACCGCACGATCATCGGGTCCGGATGGACCACGAAATCGCCCTTGATCAATCCGCTGGTGTTGATTTCCAGACAAACCCCGGCATCCGCCACCGCATCGAGGAAATGGGTGATAACCGCTTCATGGGCGCCGGGATCGAAGGGGTTTTCCAGGGTCCCGTATATCCGGATGACGTCCGGATGCGACAGGCTGTGGTACCGTCCGCTGGCCGCCCCCTCGGCAAGGCATTGGAAGTAGGCCGCCACTTTTTCCGGATCGGTCGTGTACTGGTTTTCCGCCAGCCAGTTCCGGAAGGCGGGCAGGTTGGCATGCAGGGAACCGAGGACGAAGTCGAAATTCTCGCGCCGGATCAGGGCTTCCATCGCCTGCATGGCCGCCTTGTCCGGATGCACCTCCGCCTCGATCCCATAGAGCACCTCGACGCCCAGGGCTTTCCCGTGTTCGCGCGCTTCCGCCACCATTTCCCGGTAGACCGGAAGATCCCCCTCCCGCATCCGGATGCCCTCCTGGGCGAAGGCTTCCCCTTGCATCGGGATATGACAGGTGAAGGTGATCAGGCCGATCCCGCGGGCGGCCGCGGCCTCCACGTAATCAGCCGGCTCCCCGACGGCATGGCCGCAAAGGGGAGTGTGCATGTGGCAATCAAAGCGCTTGTGGGGAAAGGTTTTTTTCATGAGTCAATATTCAAATCGGGACCGGGACCGGGACCGGACGTCACCAGAACAATCGCGTAGGGCCGCTCCGGTCCCGATTGCTTGGGATCTGTTGTTCAACTTCAGCAATTCCCCGGGAAATTCAATCGGATTTGCAATTTGGATCAAAAATGGAACGGTAGTCGGCATGAAAAGCTCAATGCGCAACCTGCGACGCCTGGTGGCACTCCTCGGCCTCCTTCCAGGGGTCCTCTTCCTGGCCGGTTGCGGCGAGGGGGTTCCCGATGTCGACGAGGGGGTGGAGCGGGGAATCCTCCTTTTCGGCAACGGCGCGGAGCCCAAGACCCTGGATCCCCAGCGGGCCACCGGCGTGACGGAGAACAAGATCATTTCTGCGCTCATCGAGGGGCTGATCACCTATCACCCGACCGATGACAACCTTCCCGAGCCCGGGATGGCGGAACGCTGGGAATTGAACGAGGACGCCTCCGTCTGGACCTTCCACATCCGGGAGGACGCCTTCTGGAGCAACGGCGATCCCGTCACCGCGGCGGATTTCCTTTATTCCTATGAGCGGATGCTGCATCCGGATTTCCCGGGTGAGTACAGCCAGATGCTCTTCATGCTGAAGAACGGGGAGGCCTACAAGGAGGGGGAAGTGGCTGATTTCTCGGAGGTCGGGGTGAAAGCCCTGGATGAGAAGACCCTTCGCATCGAACTGGTCGGCCCCACGCCGTATTTCCTCAACATGCTCAAGCATTACAGCTGGTTTCCGGTCCACCCGCCGACCATCGAGGCGCACGGTGGACGCTTCGACATGAGCGGGGAGTGGACCCTGCCGGAGAATTTCGTCGGCAATGGCCCCTTTGTCTTCGGGGAATGGCGCCCGAACCAGTACATCCGCGTCGTCAAGAGCCCGACCTACTGGGACCGCGACCGAATGCGGCTCAATGAGATCTACTTCTATCCGGTCGAGGATGACAATACCGAGAAGCGCATGTTCGACTCGGGACTGCTCCACATCACCGGAACCGTTCCGACCAATGACATCCCCATCCTTCGCAAGACCCGTCCGGATATCATTCATATCGACCCGTATCTCGGCACTTACTTCTACCGCTTCAACGTGACGCGGCCCCCGCTCGACAACCCCCTTGTCCGCGAGGCCCTCAATCTCGCCATCGACCGGCAGGCGATCGTCGACAAGGTCACGCTCGGAGGGCAGGCCCCCGCCCACGCCTACGTTCCGGCCGGGTTCAATGATTATCCCACCCCGGAGGTCCTGCGTTTCGACCCCGAGCGCGCCCGCGCCCTCCTTGCCGAGGCCGGCTATCCCGGCGGGGAGGGATTCCCGGAATTGTACCTGCTGTTCAACACCTCGGAGGGGCACCGAAAGATCGCCGAGGCCGTGGTGGCCATGTGGAACGACAACCTCGGCATCAACATGCAGCTTGAAAACAAGGAATGGAAAGTCTACCTGGACGCCCAGTCCCTCCTCGACTACGACATTTCCCGCTCCGGATGGATCGGGGACTACATGGACCCGATCACCTTCCTGGAAATGTTCACCACCGGCAACGGCAACAACGACACGGGCTGGTCCAACCCGCGCTACGACGAGTTGATCAACGCCGCCTTCCGTTCCCGGACCGAGGAGGAGCACTTCCGCAGCCTGCTCGAGGCGGAGACCATCCTCCTCGACGAATTGCCGATCGTCCCCCTCTACTGGTACACCCGCATCTACCTCATGGACCCGCGGGTCAAGGGCTGGGCCCCGAAACTGCTGGACAACCGCCCCTACAAGTACATCTCACTGGGGGATTGATAAATCCTCCTCATCCCAATCGTAATCCTAATCCTCATCCCAATCCTAATCTTAATCCAAACCGTTCCCCCCTTCTCTCTCCAATTTCCACCTTCACCGGACCCGACCCGCTGATCGTTTGGGATTTGGATCAGGATTACGATTACGATCAAGATTATCAACGGACCCATGTTCAAGTTCATTGCCAGACGGATCCTGCAGGCAGTCGTTGTGCTCTTTGTGATCATTACGGTCACATTCTTCATGGTCCGTTTCGCCCCCGGTGATCCCTTCAGCGCGGAACGGAAAATGCCGGAGCACATCAAGGAGCGCCTGATGGAGCATTACGGGTTGAACGATCCGATCCTCGTCCAGTACGGCAACTACCTGGGCGGCCTCCTCCAGGGGGACCTCGGCCCCTCCTTCACGGAGACCCGTTCGGTCAACCAGATCCTTTCCGCCTCCTTCCCGGTGAGCCTGGAGCTTGGAAGCTGGGCCTTGCTGATCGCGCTCGGGATCGGCCTGCCGGTGGGCATCACGGCGGCGGTCTTCCGGAACACGCTGGCGGACTACATTCCCATGTCCATGGCCATGATCGGGATCTGCCTGCCGACCTTTGTCCTCGGACCGATCCTGGCCCTTGTTTTCGGGGTCTGGCTCGGATGGTTCAACGTCTCCGGGTGGTTCATTCCGGCGGACCGGGTCCTTCCCGCCCTGACCATCGGGCTGGTCTACGCGGCCATCATCGCGAGGATCACGCGCGGCGGGATGCTGGAGATGCTCTCGCAGGATTTCATCCGCACCGCCCGGGCCAAGGGCGTCCCCTTTCTCCGGATCATCTTCTTCCACACCCTGAAAGGGGGCCTTCTGCCGGTCATTTCCTTCCTTGGTCCCGCGCTCGCGGGAATCATCTCCGGCAGCTTCGTGGTGGAGACGATCTTCCAGATCCCCGGCATGGGACGCGAGTTCGTCAGCTCCGCTTTCGACCGGGACTACACACTCGTCCTCGGAACCGTCATCCTCTATGCGGTGCTGATCACCACCGCCAATCTGCTGGTCGATGTCGTGCAGGTGATCCTGAATCCACGCCTGCGTTTTGAAGATTCCTGATGAGCCCGGATCCAAAATTGAGCCCCGCGGGGAAGCGCCTTCCGGAAATCCCGGTGGACCTTGATGCCATCGAGTCCGGGACCTCGTTGTGGCAGGACGCCTGGCACCGCTTGCGGAAAAACCACCTGGCCCTCATCTCCTTCTGGATCCTCCTCTTCATGGTCGTCTTCTGCTTTGTGGGACCCCTGCTGTCCCCCTACGACTTCCGCAGCAACGACCTCGAGAAGACCCTCCTCGCCCCCAATGCGGCCCATTGGTTCGGGACCGACGACCTCGGGCGGGACCAGTTGACGCGGGTCATGATCGGGGGAAGGGTCTCCCTCGGGGTGGGGATCATCGCGACCACCGTCTCGCTGCTCATCGGGGTCGCCTACGGGGCAACCGCCGCCTACATCGGCGGCAAGGTCGATGCCGGGATGATGCGCCTCGTCGATGTTCTCTACGCCCTGCCATTCACGATCTTTGTCATCCTCCTGATGACCATTTTCGAGCGGAGCATCGTCCTTCTCTTCATTGTCATCGGGGCCGTGGAATGGCTCACCATGGCGCGGATTGTCCGTGGACAGGTGCTCAGCCTCAAGCAGCAGGAGTTTGTCGAGGCCGCCGTATCCCTTGGTTTCACCACCCGGCGGATCATCTTCCGGCACATCATCCCCAACGTCCTCGGGGTGGTCGTGGTCTACGCCACCCTCACGGTGCCGGCGGTCATGCTCCTTGAGAGCTTTCTCAGTTTCCTCGGTCTCGGGGTGCAGCCTCCGATGCCTTCCTGGGGAAGCCTCATCAAGCTCGGGGCCGACAACATCCAGCTCTTCCCCTGGCTGCTGATCATTCCCGCATTCTTCTTTTCCCTCACCCTGTTTTCCCTCAACTTCCTGGGCGACGGCCTGCGCGACGCCCTCGACCCGAAATCCAGCAAGGACT